>NZ_JAWHOO010000009.1:0-91 GCF_032586855.1 Pseudomonas syringae group sp. J254-4
GCGCTCCGCGTCGCATGCAGTTCTGGACGCTCTGCGTCCGGTCTTGAGGTTGCGGCGCGGCGCAGATCTGTGACGCGTAGCGTCACGAACG
>NZ_JAWHOO010000009.1:191-190021 GCF_032586855.1 Pseudomonas syringae group sp. J254-4
GCATTCCCACGCTGGAGCGTGCGGAACGATAATCCCGACTATCGTGCGGCGCTCCGCGTCGCATGCAGTTCTGGACGATCTGCGTCCGGTCTTGAGGTTGCGGCGCGGCGCAGATTTTTGACGCGGAGCGTCACGAACGGCATTCCCACGCTGGAGCGTGCGGAACGATAATCCCGACTATCGTGCGGCGCTCCGCGTCGCATGCAGTTCTGGACGCTCTGCGTCCGGTCTTGAGGTTGCGGCGCGGCGCAGATTTGTGACGCGGAGCGTCACGAACGGCATTCCCACGCTGGAGCGTGCGGAACGATAATCCCGACTATCGTGCGTCGCATGCCGTTCTGGACGCTCCGCGTCCGATGTTGGGTGCTTGGAACGGCATGGATGATGACGTGTGCTCAGCGCTGTGACGGTCAAAGCTCGAGCTTGTATCCCACGCCGTAAAGCGACTGAATCGGGTCCTGACCAGGACAGGCCTGCTCCAGTTTGCGACGCAGGTTGCGGATGTGGCTGTCCACCGTGCGGTCGGTTACTACGCGATGATCCGAGTAGAGCCGGTCCAGCAGATGGTCTCGGGAAAAGACCCGGCCCGGTGAGCGGGCGAAAGTGGCCAACAGACGCAGCTCAACCGGGGTCAGGTCCAGGCTGACACCATTGAACGAGGCTTGATAATGCGCTTCGTCCACCTGCAAACCCTTGGGCGTGTGCGGGTCGGTTGAGGAAGTGCGACGCAGTATTGCCTTGACGCGGGCTACCATCTCACGCGGGCTGAACGGTTTGCAGATGTAGTCATCCGCACCGAGGTCCAGGCCCAGCAAACGATCGATTTCCTCGACCCGCGCGGTGATCATGACAATGGGTACGGCGCTGAAACTGCGCAGCTCCCTGCAGATGTCCATGCCATCGCGACCGGGCAGCATGATATCCAGCAGGATCAGTTGCGGCGGCTGGGCTCTGACTGCTGGCACTACCTCCAGACCGTTGCTCAGGCAGTGGGTCGAATAACCGGCAGCGATCAGGTAGTCGCGCATCAGCGAAGCCAGTTTGGGTTCGTCCTCGACAATGAGAATCGGCGTTTCGGTGGTCATGGAGGTCATGGTCGCAGCCGTCCAGGCAGGCACAGGGTCAGCCAGAGGCCGCCTGTAGGCGAGTGGTCGGCGCTCAGGGTGCCGCCGTGGGCGAGGGCGATGCTGTGACAGATCGCCAGCCCCAGACCCGCACCACCGCTGGCGCGGTTACGGGATGTTTCACCGCGATAGAATCGTTCGAACAGCCTGGGCAATTGTGCGGGATCGACGCCGGGGCCGGAATCCATGACTTCGATACGTACTTCATCATCGCGCATGGCTGCGCGAACCTGCACCGTGCCACCGGCATCGGTGTAGCGCACCGAGTTTTCCAGCAGGTTGCTGATCAACTGTTGCAGGCGGCCTGGGTCTGCGTGTACCGACAAGGGTTGAGTCGCAAGTTCCAGCTGCAAACTCAATTGACGCGCTGCGCAACGCTCTTCGAACATGTCAGTGATATTCGTCAGCAGCTCCGCCAGATCACAGTCGACCTTGCGGTAGGTCAGGGCGCCCATATCCGCCAGGGACAGCTCATACAGATCATCCACCAGCTTGCTGAGCATGCCGACTTCGCCCTGCAGGGACTTCATCGACGCCTGATCCAGTGTGCGCACGCCATCCTCGATGGCTTCCAGTTCGCCACGCAGTACCGACAGCGGGGTGCGCAGCTCATGGGAGACATCGGCCATGAATTCGCGGCGCATCTTCTCATTGCGCTCCAGGGTGTACGCCAGCTGATTGAAGTCGCGCGCCAGTTGACCGACCTCGTCATTGGAGGAAACCGCCACTCGGCTGCTGTATTCCCCGGCGGCGAGCCGATGGGTTGCTGCGGCCACACGTTTGACCGGGTCGAGCAGCGTGCGGGCAATCCACCAGGCAATCAGCACGGCCAGCAGCAGCGACAGCACACCCATCGCCAGGCTGGCGCGCAGCTGGTACTGCTGAAAGCGCTCGCCACCCGCTTCACTGACGCTCTGAAAAGGTGTGACGGCCAGCCAGCCCACGATTTTGCCGGCGACTTCCACCGGGCGCATGAACTCATCGTCATGCACGCCCGGAAACCCCATTACCAGGTTCTTCTGCGCATCCAGCAGGGCGATTCGAAACACTGCACCAGTCAGATCGGAAGTGGGGGGTGTTGCCAGTCCGGGAATGGCGAAGTCCTGTGCGGGCTCCGGGCGCATCACCTCAAACCAGCGATCCTTGTTGTCACGCATGAACTCCCAACTGCCTTCGCGAGCATAGGCCACTGCCAGACGCGGCAGGACCGGCGACATACGCTGCATGGCCTGCTCGTTGAGATAACCCAGAAAACCACGGGCAAAACTCCAGTTCGCAGTCAGACCCATGATCAGGATCACCGACAGCACGCTGGCCAGCACCGCGACAAACAGTTTGGTGGAGATGCTCGATTTCATGAAGGCTTGGGTTTTCCCTGAAGACGGCGTCCATTTAGGCCTTCGTGACCGCAAGTTTCAAGTCGGCGCAGCAATCTTCAATTTTCCTGCACATTTGCCTCGCACTCTGACATCAGGCTTTCGCCACAACGTCCTGAGGCAAACATGTCGAGCAAGATTTTCGCCAAATACCTGATGACGGTGACCTTTGTCATCTACGCAGCCCTTATCAGTCTTCTAAGCGGTTGTTCAGAGGATGATTCGCCGCCCGCTGCGCCAAAACCGACGGTTTCGGTCATCACTGTGCAGCCGCGCAGCCAGGCGCTGACCACCGAGCTGGCGGGGCGCACTCAAGCGTTCATGGTCGCCGAGATCCGTCCTCAGGTCAGTGGCATCGTTCAGCAGCGGCTGTTCGTCGAGGGGGCTGACGTCAAGGCCGGTCAGCCTTTGTATCAACTCGATAGCGCGACTTACCAGGCTGCGCTGGCAGAGGCACAGGCCGCGCTCGCCAAGTCCCGTGCCACGCTCAAATCGGCGCAGGCAACTGCCAAGCGAGATATAGGGCTGGCAAAGATAGATGCCATCAGCCAGCAGGATAAAGAAGACGCCGAAGCCAGTCTGTTGACCGCTGCGGCCGAGGTAAAAGTGGCGGAGGCCGATGTACAGACCGCGCGCATCAACCTGACATATACACGTATTACCGCGCCCATCAGTGGCCGTATCGAGACCTCGACCGTCACACCTGGCGCATTGGTGGTGGCCCAGCAGGACACGGCGCTGACCACGGTTCAGCAACTGGACCCGATTTACGTCGATGTCACGCAGTCCACCACCGAGTTGCTGCGTCTCAAGCGCGACCTGGCCAGCGGAAAGCTGCAAACCAACGGCGATGGGCAAGCCCGAATCACCCTCAAGCTGGATGACGGCAGCACTTATAACCACGACGGCCGCCTGCAATTCAGTGGCGTCAGCGTCAACGAAGGCACTGGTACCGTGACGCTGCGTGCCAGCTTTGCCAATCCAGAGCGGTTGTTGCTGCCCGGCATGTACGTGGTGGCGGTGCTGGAGCAGGCGCAGGATCACAACGCGATTCTGATTCCGCAAAAGGCCGTCACCCGCAGTGCCAGCGGCCAGACCACCGTTTTACTGGTGGTCGACGGCAAGATCGAGCAGCGGGTGATCAGTGTCGACCGCACAGTGGGCAACCAGTGGTGGGTGAGCAGCGGGCTCAAGGCCAATGAGCAGGTGGTGCTCGAGGGCGGGCAGAAAACGCCGGTGGGCACCGAAGTCAGTGTTCAGAACGCCGACAGCCCGAATTCGCCATCGCCGAGCGGCACTGTCGCTGCCACTGACGTGAAGGAGCGCTGAACATGGCTCGTTTCTTCATTGATCGCCCCATCTTCGCCTGGGTCATTGCCATTTGCATCATGTTCGCCGGCGGGTTGTCCATCAGCCAGCTGCCGCTTGAGCAATACCCCAATATCGCGCCGCCAACGGTAAAAATCTCCGCCACCTACACTGGCGCATCGGCCAAGACCGTCGAAGACTCGGTTACCCAGGTGATCGAGCAGCAGATGAAGGGGCTGGACCGGCTGACTTATATGTCCGCCTCCAGCAGCTCTGCGGGCAGTGCGAGCATCAACCTGACCTTCGCCGCAGGCACCGACCCTGATGTGGCGCAGATGCAGGTGCAGAACAAGCTGCAACAGGCTGAATCACGTTTGCCGCAAAGCGTGCAGAGTGAAGGTTTGACGGTGACCAAGGGCAGTTCCGATTTTCTGATGCTGGTTGCCCTGGCATCCGATAACGAAAGTGTCACGGGTACGCAGATAGGTGATTACATATCCAGCACGCTGCTCGACCAACTCAGCCGTATAGATGGCGTCGGCGACGTGCAGACCCTGGGTTCGGGTTACGCCATGCGTATCTGGCTGGACCCGGCCAGGCTGGAAAAGTACGCACTGATGCCCTCCGACATCAGCTCGGCGCTGGAGGCGCAGAACACCGAAGTTTCGGCAGGACAGTTGGGTGCCTTGCCGGCGGTGGCCGGGCAGCAACTGAATGCGACCATCAGCGCCCGCAGCAAGCTGCAGACGCCTGAGCAGTTCGAGAACGTGGTCGTCAAATCTTCCAGTGACGGCGCTGTCGTGCTCCTGCGCGATGTGGCGCGAGTGGAGCTGGGCAGCGAGAGCTACGACATCAACTCGGCGCTCAATGGCAGGCCAGCGGCGGCAATGGGCATTCAACTGGCGTCAGGCGCAAACGCGCTGAGCGTTGGCGAAGCGATCAAGGCCAAACTCAAGGAACTGGAGCCGTTCTACCCCACGCAGATGCAACTGAAGACAGTGATTGCCTATGACACGACACCGTTCGTGAGTCTGTCGATCAAAGAGGTGGTGAAGTCGCTGGGTGAGGCAATCGTACTGGTGGTGCTGATCATGTTTCTGTTCATGCAGAACCTGCGCGCCACGCTGATTCCGGCGATTACCGTGCCGGTGGTGCTGCTGGGCACGTTCGGCGTGCTGGCGCTGTTCGGCTATTCGATCAACACCCTGACCATGTTCGCCATGGTCCTTGCCATCGGCCTGCTGGTCGACGATGCGATTGTGGTGGTGGAAAACGTCGAGCGGGTGATGGGCGAAGAGCAACTGAGCCCGCTGGAGGCGACCCGCAAATCAATGGATGAAATTACCAGTGCGCTGATCGGCATTGCGCTGGTGCTGAGCGCCGTATTCATCCCGATGGCCTTTTTCAGCGGCTCCACCGGGATCATCTATCGGCAGTTCTCGGTAACCATTGTTTCGGCCATGCTGCTCTCTGTACTGGTTGCAATGACCCTGACGCCAGCGTTGTGCGCAACGATGCTCAAAGCCTCGGATGCTCAGTTGCATGCACAACGGGGCGGCTTTTTCGGCTGGTTCAACCGCACCTTCGACCGCAGCGCCGACCGTTACCAGCGAGGCGTTAGCGGTGTGATCAAACATCGTGGACGGGCTCTGCTGGTGTACGTGCTGGTGCTGGTGGCCATGGCTGTGGGTTATGTCAGCCTGCCCACGTCGTTTTTGCCGGATGAGGACCAGGGTGCGCTGATGGCGCAGATCCAGCTGCCGGTGGGCGCTACTGACAGCCGTACGCAGGCGGTGATGAGGCAGTTCGAGGCTTACATGCTCAAACAGCCGGAAGTCGAGGCGTTGATCAGTATCTCCGGGCTGGGGATGGGCGGTAACAGCCAGAACACTGCCAGGGCGTTCATCAAGCTCAAGGACTGGAGCGAGCGTTCCGGCAAGGGGCAGGGCGCAGCGCAGGTGGCTCAGCGGGCAACGCTGGCGCTGTCAAGCATTGGCGACGCCAGCGTGTTTGTCATGCAACCGCCTGCGGTGCGCGGGCTGGGGCAGAGTTCGGGGTTTGATGTGCAGCTCAAGGACCTTGGCGGCGTGGGGCATGAGGCGCTGGTCGCGGCACGCGAGCAGTTTATCGAGCTGGCGAAGAAGGACCCGAGCTTGCTGGGCGTGCGCAGCAACGGCCTGGACGACACCCCACAGTTAAAAGTGACCATCGATGACCGCAAGGCCGGTGCGCTGAGCCTGTCTACCAGCGACATCAATTCGACCCTGTCCACTGCGCTGGGTGGCAGCTACATCAATGACTTCCTCAACCAGGGGCGAGTGAAGAAAGTCTACGTGCAGGGCGAGGCTGCTTCGCGCATGCAATCAGCCGATCTGAACCACTGGTTCGTGCGCAACAGCAATGACGAAATGGTCCCGTTCTCGTCGTTTGCCCGCAGTAGCTGGAGCTATGGCTCGCCGTTGCTGGAACGCTACAACGGCAATTCGTCGCTTGAAGTGGTGGGTGATCCTGCGCCGGGTGTCAGCTCGGGCACGGCAATGGATGCCGTTGAAGCAATCATCAAGCAACTTCCCGAAGGCATCGGTTACGAGTGGACCGGGCAGTCCTATCAACTGCGTTTGTCCGGCGCTCAGGCGCCCATGCTCTACGCGGTTTCAGTGCTGTTCGTGTTCCTCTGCCTGGCGGCTTTGTATGAAAGCTGGTCAGTACCGTTTTCGGTCATGCTCGTGGTGCCTCTGGGCGTTGTCGGCGCGGTTCTGGCGACACGGCTCAGCGGTTTGAGTAATGACGTGTACTTTCAGGTGGGCTTGCTGACCACCGTGGGCCTGGCGGCGAAAAACGCGATTCTGATCGTCGAGTTCGCCAAACATCTTCAGGAGCAGGGCAAAAGCCTGCATGAAGCGACCCTTCTTGCCGCCCGGCAACGACTGCGTCCGATTCTGATGACTTCGCTGGCGTTCATGTTCGGTGTGCTGCCGCTGGCCCTCAGCACCGGCGCAGGCTCGGCTGGGCGCAATGCAATCGGCACTGGCGTGCTGGGCGGTATGTTCAGCGCCACCGTGCTGGGTATTTTTCTGGTGCCGCTGTTCTTCGTCGAAGTCCGTCGCCGCTTCAGTCGTTCTGCAGGCAATGCTCCTGTTGCCCAATCCACATCTACAGGTGAAGCATGATGCGTCTTTTCTGGCCTTCGCTGGCTGTCACGGCGCTGCTCACAGGCTGCGTCAACCTGGCTCCGGATTATCAACGCCCCGAAGCGCCTGTATCGAACCAATGGCTGGCGGCGACGGCGGGCCAACCTGTTGCGTCAGGCAGCGTGCCCACGGATATCGACTGGCAGAACTTTTTCACCGACAAGCGTTTGGTACGTCTGCAAACCCTGGCGTTGGTGAATAACCGTGATCTGCGCCTGGCCAGCCTGAATGTCGAGAAAGCCCAGGCTCAATACCGTATCGAGCGTGCAGCGAGCCTGCCGACCATTGATGCCAGTGGTAGCGGCACGCATACACGCACGCCGTCATCGACCTCAATGACCGGAAAGTCGTCGATCAGCCATGAGTACAGCGCGCAACTGGGTTTGAGCAGCTATGAACTGGATGTGTTCGGGCGTATCCAGAACCTTCAGGACGAAGCGCTTGAGGATTACCTGGCCTTGACCGAAACCCGGCGCAGCACGCAGATCAGCCTGATTGCCGAAGTCGCGACCGGCTGGCTCACCCTGGCTGCCGACAACCAGCTTTTGAAACTGGCTGAAGATACGCTGGCCAGCCAGCAGCAAAGCTACGACCTGACCAGAAGCAGCCATGCGCTGGGCGGCTCTTCCGGCCTGGAAGTGGCTCAGGCGCAAACCACGGTAGAGTCGGCGAGGGGCGATGTGGCGCAGTATAAAAGCCAGATTCTTCAGGACCGCAACGCCCTGCGCCTGCTGGTGGGCAGCGATCTGCCGGAGGAGCTTCTGCCCACTGCCGACGTGCCATCCGTGGCGCAACTGGTGCAGGTGCCGGACGAATTGCCCTCCAGCCTGCTGCAACGTCGTCCGGATGTGCTGAGCGCCGAACACAGCCTCAAAGCAGCGAACATCGACATTGGCGCAGCGCGTGCCGCGTTCTTCCCCAGCATCACCCTCACCGCCAATGCAGGCTCTGCCAGTACCAGCCTGTCAGGTCTGTTCACGTCCGGGAGCGGCTCATGGAGCTTTGCGCCGAGCATCAGCGTGCCGATTTTCGATGGCGGGTCCAATCAGGCCACGCTTGACTCGGCCAAGGTGGAAAACCAGATTCAGATCCAGACCTATCAGCAGACGATTCAGACTGCGTTCAAAGAAGTGGCCGATGCACTGGCGGTGCGCAGCACGCTGGACGAGCGGGTGGCTGCACAACAGGCCTATACCGATGCCAGTCGCAAGAGCTACGAACTGGCCGATGCCCTGTATCGCGGCGGGTCGCAGAGTTATCTGGAGGCACTTGAGTCCCAGCGCTCGCTGTACAGTGCCGAGCAGGAGCTGATTTCCCTTCGCCTTACCGAGCAGAGCAACCGGGTAACGCTCTACAAGGTCATGGGCGGCGGATGGAATCCGGGATGACTTTTTCTACTAGCCTTTGAATAATTGCCTCGCTTAAACGTTTTACCCTTACCTGCAGTGCGGTCATTTAGGTGCTCGCACTGTGGTTTTGATCCTTCATGAACAGGAGTTCTCATGAAACCCTCCCAGCCGAAGTACGTCCGCGCTCTGTCGCTGCTGGTCACTTCACTTATCATTCAGACGCCAGCCCAGGCTCGTACGCCGTCCTCTGCAACTGCCGACAACATTGCCCAGCTTGCGGTGGTCAAGCCGGTCAGCGCGTGCTCTGCGCTGACCGGCGTGGACCTCAACGATATCGGCGGGCAGGGCAGTCGTGTGCTATCGGCCAGTGAATCAATGCGCAACGATGTAGCAGTGTGTGCCGTGGAAGGCCGATTGGCACCGCAGATAAACTTCAGGCTTGAACTGCCTACCGGCACCTGGGCACAACGCTACCTGCAAGTCGGCTGCGGTGGGCTGTGTGGCAACATCAACTCGACCGTACGCGCCGCTGATGGCTGTAAGCCGCTTGATACTGGTGCATTTGCAGTAGCCTCCACCGACATGGGGCATCAGGCGGCAGATAACCATTTTGGCGACGACCCGCAGAAACGCGCCGATTTCGCTCACCGTGGCGTGCACCTCACCGCGCTGGCGTCGAAAAAACTGATCACTGCGTTTTATGGCCGCAAAGCTGAATACGCCTACTTCAGTGGCTGCTCGGACGGCGGCCGGGAGGCCCTGATCGAGGCCCAGCGTTACCCGGACGATTTCGACGGCATCATCGCCGGAGCTCCTGCGCTCAACTTTCAGGTACAGAAAACGCTGTACCACGGCTGGATGGCCCGCTCCAACCGAGGGGCAGACGGCAAGCCGATTCTCCTCGCGTCCAGACTGCCACTGCTGCACAAGGCCGTACTCGCCCAATGTGATGTGCTGGACGGGCAAATCGATGGCCTTGTATCCGACCCACGCATCTGCCACTTCGACCCCGCCGTACTGCAATGCAAGACAGCAGCCGACACTGCCAACTGCCTGAGCGCAGAAGAAGTGGCTGCTGTCAGACGTTTTTACGAGGGGCCGAAAGACCCTGTCAGTGGCGAACATTTGACCTTGGGCGGGCCGCAGCCTGGCTCGGAACTGGCCTGGGCAGGCGTATTCGTACCGGTCAGCGCCGATCAGACCGTCTACAGCGAAACGGCTGCACTGGAGGCCATTCGCAATGTGGTGTTCGAGAAGAACCCGAGCGCGGATTTCGATCTGAACGCACTGAACTTCGACAAGAAAACCTTTGATCAACTACGCCCGCTGCATGCGCTGTACGATGCCACCAACCCGGACCTGTCGCCATTCGCCAGCCGCGGCGGCAAGCTGATTCTCTGGCACGGCTGGGCCGACCCGAACATCTCGCCGCTCAACACCCTGGCGTACCACGAGGCGGTCGAAGCACAGATGGGCAAGACACGCACCGAGGCGTTCTCAAGGCTATATATGTTGCCCGGTGTTTATCACTGCGGCGGCGGGGAAGGGCCAAGCCTGGTTGATCTGCTGACGCCGATCATGGCCTGGGTTGAAAAAAGCCAGGCACCGGATGCGATTGTCGCCCGACAGGCAGGCCCCGAGAAGGCTGGCAACCGGCAGAGACCGCTGCCAAAAGCCCTGCCAGCATCGATGGTCAAGGAAAACGTCGGTAATCGCGGGCGTACCCGCAAGGTCTTCCCGTACCCGTTCATGGCCGAGTACGACCACAAGGGCTATTCGAAAAACGCGAACAGCTACCAGCGCGCCCAGCCATTGACCACGGAAAAAACACCGCACTGGATGGGGGCAGGCTTCTTCAAACCGTATGCGCCTCTGGAGCGTCAGGTTGATTAGCTGTTACACCTGCGCGCAGTGAGCGAATTATTTTCTCCTCGTTCTTGACATGACATGCGAACCAGTACAGAATTGCGTCCATTCCTGAGCGAGGAATTGAAAAAAACCCTTTAGATTCAATGGGTTGGAAGCCAAAGAAATACCGGTTTCCCGCGAAATGAAAATACGTTTGATGTTTAAGTGAAGCATCTTTCGTTTGAGGCCGAGTAGCAAAATGGTTATGCAGCGGATTGCAAATCCGCCTACGCCGGTTCGATTCCGACCTCGGCCTCCACTATTCAAAGCCCCGCAGATTAACGTCTGCGGGGTTTTTTATTGGGCGCGATGAAAGTGATGGGGTCCGAAAACCGAGCTCAGCCGCTATTTAAAGCGGCTTGCGTTGATATAGCCGTATTGGTTTTGCTGATAAATCGTGTAAGGCAGGAGCAGTGTATCTACGATGCCTGATAAGCCCATGTCCAGTAAAACCCACTCGGGAGCATTGGTCTTCTGATAAGCGCTACTCTGTTTGGGCTCTGCGTTCAGTTCACAAAAATCGAGCATAACTCCGCTGTAAACGCGCGGAATGGAGGAGCAATTTGATTTCCAGTCAGTGAGCTTTTCACCTGCGACGGAATCGGGCCTGAACGTTGTGTTGATTGTTCCGCATCCCGTCAACGCAAGCGTGAGCAATAGCAGGCACTGAATTTTCAGATGAAGCACACATGACTCTTTTTGGGTTACGAAACCTGGCTTCATGACTACGTTCCTTGTGTTTTCAATGCAATTGGGACGGCAGAGCGAGCGCGCGAGGCACATGCCCGTCGGTGTTGCATGATCGCCGTGGGTGTTCAATGGATGGTTGTTTCGCCGGGAATTGATCTGTCACATGCAGCACGATTATTGCTTGCCATGCCCAACCAGCCTGTCAGGCATAACCGAGGTAAACCCGATGAGCAAACCCCTTGTCCGATGGCCGATCAACCCGCGCAGAACGGCGGTCATCGTCGTAGACATGCAAAAAGTCTTTTGTGAGCCCACTGGAGCGTTGTATGTAAAAAGTACGGCGGATATCGTCCAGCCGATCCAGAAGCTGCTGCAGGCCGCGCGAGCTGCTCAGGTGACGGTGGTTTATCTGCGCCATATCGTGCGCGGCGATGGTTCGGACACCGGGCGCATGCGCGATTTGTACCCGAATGTGGATCAGATACTGGCACGGCATGATCCGGACGTTGAGGTTATCGAAGCGCTCGCGCCCCAGTCGGGTGATGTGATTGTCGACAAGCTGTTCTACAGCGGCTTTCACAACACGGACCTGGACACGGTGCTGCGCGCGCGGGATGTCGATACGATCATTGTCTGCGGTACGGTCACCAACGTGTGTTGTGAAACCACGATCAGGGACGGCGTGCACCGGGAATACAAGGTTATCGCCCTGAGTGACGCCAATGCTGCGATGGACTACCCGGATGTCGGTTTTGGTGCGGTTTCAGCCGCAGACGTTCAGCGTATATCGCTGACGACTATTGCCTATGAGTTCGGAGAGGTCACCACGACCGCCGATGTCATCCGGCGTATTGAAAGTGCGTAGCCGCACGGGAGATAAATGTGCGCAGTTCTGGGCCGTTTTTCATCTGTGCGCATTCAAACCATGCGTTCCGTTTCAGACCGTTTGATCTGGCTTGAACGGTCGATACGGCTAACTGTTTGTATGAATTGTGAATTCTTCCAGTGGCATGCTTTCTGCTCTCGTCTCGCTGACCTTCACCCTTGCCGGTGAAACTTTCCCGCACCGTGTCAGCGAGAGGAAACAGCCGTATGACTCTGCACTATGTGCCCATTATCAACCTGGCCCCTTATTTTTCAGGAGAACCGGACGGCAAGGCAGCCGTGGCGCAGGCAGTCAATCAAGCGTGTAAGGACATTGGGTTTCTGGTAATCACCGAGCACCAGATTCCCAAAGAACTTATCGATAAGGTCTCCGGTTTGACCCGCCAGTTCTTTGATTTGCCGCTAGCGGAAAAACGCAAGGTTGATCGTCCCAGCCCGGAGATGGTGCGTGGTTACAGTGCGATAGCGGAGGAGAGCCTGTCGTATTCTCTGGAAGAAAGTGCGCCGGGGGATCTGAAGGAATCCTTCTCCATCGGGCCGAGCAACGTGCCGAACGAAGATTATTACCACAACGCCGAAGCAGGCTCGCACTTCGCGCCGAATGTCTGGCCTGCCGAGGCGTTGCTGCCTGGGTTCAAAGAGGCTTATCAAGCTTATTTCGAGGCGATGAGCGAACTGGCGCAATCGTTGATGCGCCTGTTTGCTCTGGCATTGGAGCTGGAAGAGTGCTTTTTTGATGATAGAATCGACCGGCATATCAGTATGTTCCGCAGCCTGAGTTACCCGGACATCAAGACCGAAGTCGAGGCCGGCCAGCTGCGCGCCAGCGCGCATACTGACTACGGCAGCCTGACCATCGTGCGCCCCGACAATGCGCTGGGTGGCTTGCAGGTACGTAATCAGCAAGGCGAATGGGTCGATGTGCCCTATGTCGAGAACGGTTTTGTGGTCAACATCGGCGACCTGATGATGCAGTGGACCAACGACCAGTGGATTTCCACCCTGCACCGCGTGGTCAACCCGCCCATTAGCAGTGAGCAGGACAACCGTCGGCAGTCACTGGTGTTCTTCCATCAACCCAACTACGACACCTTGATCGAGTGTCTGCCCGGTTGCCTGCCGCCTGGCACCGCGCCACGGCACGCGCCGGTCACCTCGGGCGATCACTTGCTGGCCAAGTTCGTCAAACAGACGACCTTCGGCGGCAGCAAGGTGGCCTGACATGAGCACACTTTCATACGTCAACGTGTTCGCGCAGGACATCATCGGTTTAAGCGGTTTTTACTCGAAGCTGTTCGGCTTCAGTGAAATCGAGGCCATCAGGTCGCCTATTTTTCGTGGGCTGGACACAGGCAAATCCTGCATCGGTTTCAATGCACTCGATGCCTACGAATTGTTGGGGCTGGATGAGTTTACTGGTAGCACCGGTTGCCGGTTTCTCCTCAACATTGATGTCGATGAGCAATCCGAGGTGGACAGGTTGGTGCCTCAAGCAGTGGCGCTGGGTGCGCGATTGATCAAGGCGCCGTATCTGACGTATTACCATTGGTATCAGGCGGTTTTGCTGGACCCCGAGGGGAATATATTTCGGATTAACTTCATGCTTTAAGTGCTGCGGGCACGTACAACAACGGTGGCGGGTTGGGCAGTTCACCAGCCCTCACGTTTCAGGTTTTCACAGAAAAATCTACTGGCTGTACTGCTAGCTATCCGGCCCATGGAAGCAGGTCTTCAATTGTGCAACAGGCAAGGCATGCCTGATTCAAGAATTGGGGATATGGAAATGAGTGAATCTGATAGTAAGCAACCCAGACACGGTAGGGTTATCGAGCCTGCATCGCGGGGCTCGTATGCCATGGATCAGGGGATGGTACTGGAGTGGCATCTGCACGGAATAGAAAGTGGCAAAAACTTCCCTGATAAATTAGAAGGCCCTGCACACGATTTTCCTCGCACAGACGAGTATGCAGATGGCGATGTTGATAGTGCTGTCCCGCCAGTAGATGGACTGATAGTGAGTGCAGGCTGGACTGATGAGCGCGACTGTTTGAATTACACCGATACAGAGCTCACTGAGGCACTGAAAAAGAAGGGCATCATTAACACTGAAGGCTGGCCTCGCCTGAGCGTGAAAAGTGGGAGTACGTTTGACGTAACCTGGAGGTATGAAGCGACTCATGTGACGCGTGGTTATCGTTGGTTCATTACCAAAGATGGATGGGACGAGAGCACCCGATTGACGCGCAATCACTTTCAAGAGAACCCTTTTGACGAAAAAATTTCCCTTCTTCAGCCTTTTGACAAACACCGCGGTGAGCTTGAGCCGGCAATAATAGATTCGGCAGTGTTGCCGGAGGGCAAAAAGGGTCACCATTGCATTCTTCTGCTCTGGATTGTTGCAGAGTCGCCGATGGCGTTTTACCAAGCATTTGATGTCGACTTTGGTGAGTAAATCGGCATTCTGCAAGGCCTGCGGTTTAACCGCAGGGTGCTCCCAGGCTCGGGTTCCGTCTTGCATCCTGGGTGTTCAGGTTACTGGAGTGCAGCGACAGACGTGAAGACTGCGCAGCAAGCCCCAGCGATCCCATTCGCCGGTATCACTAAGGGATGTTCTCCAAATGACTCGCTCACTCTCCAGTTTGCAGCGATACCTGAAACGGTCGCCATGGTCCCGTCGATAGGCTATCTCACGTGGACTTTGCTGAACCGTCTTCATGGTTTTGGTTTTACGACCCACTTTAACTGAAAGAGTAGCCTTGCATATTTCCGAGGGCGAGAAGTCAGCGCCTTGGGCTCTGGCAACATGAAGAGGCTTAAACTGACTCACGCTTTTTATGTGGAGTTTCAAGTGTGAACAGTCTTTTAGAACGATTGCTTGCCCTTGTTTTGTTTGTGCCTCTGATGTTTGCAGGTGCGTGGCTTGGGTTTGAGATACCTGGAATAGATCACGGCACACGGACAGTATTTTTCGTCGGCTGGATGATCGCGATGGCATTTGTTGTCGATCGAATCTGCACAAGAGTACTCAGGGGAAAGTAGGCAGTAGATCCGGGATCTGTACGACCGCGCCTGGCATCTGGGTAGGGATCTGGAGATGATGCTTTCAAACCTGAACATTTCCAATAGGAAGAGCAGGAATCCAGCGTGTGTCTCGCATTTGTAACGTCGTCATCGGTTGGGGGGGCCGGGTTGCATGCTTGCGATCGTGCCGGCGAACAGAGACAAGGAAACCCGACTGGCCTTGCGCCCAATCGGGTCTGAAGCTTCACCGATAGCTATTGAAAAGGCATGGCACCAGTGGTTGGCCTACAGCCGAGCATTCACTGCCTTTGTTGTATAGAGGCTGCATCAACGACCCCATGACAAAGCCAAATAAGATGGCCACTACTAAGTAGGCTTTGGCTCGTTCTTTCGGTTTATCAGTGTTGTCCATCCAAGCCCCGAGGGTTCGTAACTGACGGCCAGCGAGGTATAGGAGGCAAAAAGCCAGAGGAAGGGCGAAGCTCAAGATTCCAATTTCAAAGCCTGGTTTCATGTTCAACTCCTCATATTTGGATCCAATCTTATAAACAATCTGTTCTTTTCTTTCAACCCGAACTTCGCGAAATACTCAGTCTTCGGTGTAGTCGATGTTCATGATGGGGGATTCTCAACTGCTGTATTTGCATACAGCAGTTGAGTCTTTCAGATTTGGGGAAGTGGTGTTCGTCAGCAGGACGCCGGAGAAAGATTTTTTTGGAATTGCGGACCACGACTGTTTTTGCAGACCAAAACAAAAAGGGCCTACTGAGCAAAATGCCCCGTAAGCCCTTGATCTATATATGGTGCCCCGAGCCGGGGTCGAACCGGCACGTCCAAAGGACGAGGGATTTTAAGTCCCTTGCGTCTACCAATTTCGCCATCGGGGCGGTAGCGCCAAGAGCAGGGAATATATACACCCGGCCCCCATGAAGCAAGCTTGAAAGCGTCACAAATGACTCGGAATGCCGCTTTTTTGCCTGCCGGAAATGCTTGGTAAATCATGAGGCTACGAAATTTTATTGGAGCAAAGGCTGACGTGCCGCGTTCAGGCGGCTCAGGCTTTGCTCTCTTTCACCACCGCATCGCTCACTACTGCCTCGACCTTGTCAGCCAGTAATCGCAGGTAGCTCGCCAGGGCGACTTCCTCCAGGCGCAGGCCTTTGCGTTGTCGGGAGCGGGGGAGTTTGGCCAGGTTGCCGAGCAGGAAGCCTTCCAGTACTGCGGGGTGGATGTAGCATTTTCGGCAGATGGCAGGGGTGTTGCCCAGTTGTTTCGAGACCGCCTTGACCATGTCGACGATGTGCCGTTTGGCGTCGGCCTCCGGCTCCCAGTGCAGTTTCTGCAACGTCGCGAGCGCCAGTGCGCTGGCTGCCCAGGTCCTGTAATCCTTGGCGGTGAAATCCGAGCCGGTGAGGCTTTGCAGGTAGGCGTTGATATCGGATGACGTCACCGCATGGCGCACGCCATCTTCGTCCAGGTACTGAAAGAGGTTTTGTCCCGGCAATTCCATGCAACGCTTGATCACATTGGCCAAGCGCCGGTCTTTGACGCTGACCTTGTGTTCAACGCCGCTTTTACCACGGAACTCAAAGAGGATCTGGCCGCCCTTGACCTCGACATGCTTGTTGCGCAGCGTGGTCAGGCCGTATGAGCGGTTTTCCTTGGCGTACTGGCTGTTGCCGATGCGGATCAGCGTCGCATCCAGCAATGAAATGACCGTCGCCATGACTTTTTCCCGGCCCATGCCCGGCTGCGCGAGTTGTGCTTCGATCTGTTTGCGCACCTTGGGCAGCGCATGACCGAACTCTATCAGGCGCGAGTATTTGTCCTGGTCGCGTATCTCGCGCCAGCGCGGGTGGTAGCGGTATTGTTTGCGGCCGCGTGCGTCACGTCCGGTAGCCTGCAGGTGGCCCATCGGGTCGGCACAGATCCACACATCGGTGTAGGCGGGCGGGACTGCCAGCGCGTTGATGCGCTTGATCTCCGACTCGTCCTTGATGCGCTCACCTTCAATGTTGAAGTAGGCGAATTTGCCGCGCAGTACCTTGCGCGTAAGGCCCGGCTGAGTGTCGTCTACATAATGCAGGTCACTGGCGGGCTGGCTGATGGCAGTCGAGTCAGGCATGGCTAATTTCCAAAGGCAGTTAAAAACACTGACCTCGGTCTTTTACCGTGGTGCCGTTTATTTGCTGACTGACCGGTTTTTCAGGGCTTCAGGCCAGTACGGCAACCGCCTTGATCTGCGCCCAGAGCGACTGACCTCTGTGCAGGTTCAACTGGTCACTGGAGTAGCGCGTGATGCGCGCGAGCAAAGGCGTGCCCCCGGCGTCCAGTTTCACCAGCACATGTGCCGAGTTGTCAGCCAGCGCTTCCTCCACCACCGTGACCGGCAAGCGGTTGAGAATGCTGCTTTGATCGTCGGGTTGCAGGTTCAGGCTGACATCCCGGGCCTGAACCTTGACGCGCAGAAGGGTGCCGATCTGCATTTCGGCGTGTGCGACGCGCATGCACAATGTGCTGTCGGGCAGCGTCACGCTCAGTAACTGGTAATGACGATCATAGGCACTGACCGTGCCTTCAATGACCACGCCTGCATCGCCGCCCATGGCCAGTGGCAGGTCCAGCCGCGCCAGTGTTTCGCGAATCGGGCCGCTGGCCAGTACGTTGCCGGCTTCAAGCAGCACCAGATGATCTGCCAGACGTGCAACCTCATCCTGAGCATGGCTGACATACAGCATGGGGATGTCCAGCTCCCTATGCAGGCGTTCGAGGTACGGCAGGATTTCACTTTTGCGCCTGGCGTCCAGTGCCGCCAGAGGTTCGTCGAGCAGCATCAGGCGCGGGCTGGTCAACAGTGCGCGTGCAATGCCCACGCGCTGACGCTCCCCACCGGACAGCTTGTCAGGTCTGCGCTCCAGCAGATGGTCGATACCGAGCAGTTCAGCGGCCTGCGGCAATTGAATGTTGCGCTGCTGACGCGGGATGCGTTTCATGCCGAATTCCAGATTGGCCCGCACGGACAGGTGCGGGAACAGGCTGGCTTCCTGAAATACATAGCCGATCGCCCGTTTGTGCGGAGCGAGGAAAACGCCTTTTTCAGTGTCTTGCCAGACTTCATCATGAACACGAATGAAGCCCTGGCCAGCTTTTTCCAGCCCGGCAATGCAGCGCAGGCATGTGGTCTTGCCCGAGCCTGAAGGCCCGAACAGTGCTGTGATGCCCGACCCCGGCAGGGTCAGGTCGGTACGCACGGTGAAATCCGGGTAGGTCATGTGCAGGCGGACTTCCATCGGTGAGGCCATGACTCAGCTCCATCCTGCTTTGGATTTACCGCTGGAATACAGCGCCAACAGCACCAGAAAGGAGAACACCAGCATCGCTCCGGCCAGCCAGTGTGCTTGCAGGTACTCCATGGACTCGACGTGATCGAAAATTTGCACCGACACCACGCGGGTTTTCTCGGGAATGTTGCCGCCAATCATCAGCACCACGCCGAACTCGCCGACCGTGTGCGCGAACCCCAGAATCGCCCCAGTGATAAAGCCAGGTTTTGCCAGCGGCAGAATCACGTGGAAGAACGTGTCCCATGGACCCGCTCTCAAGGTGGCTGCCACCTCCAGCGGACGGGCGCCAATGGCTGCAAATGCGTTCTGCAGCGGCTGGACGACGAAAGGCATCGAGTACAGGACCGAGCCGATCACCAGTCCGGCAAAGCTGAAAGTCAGTGTGCCCAGTCCCAGGCTTTGGGTAAGCTGGCCCACAGCTCCGTTGGGGCCAAGCAACAGCAACAGATAAAAGCCGATGACTGTCGGCGGCAAAACCAGGGGCAGGGCGACGACCGCGCCAATCGGCCCCTTGAGCCATGAATCAGTGCGCGCCAGCCACAGCGCGATGGGCGTGCCGATGATCAACAGGATGATGGTGGTCAATGACGCCAGCTTCAGTGTCAGCCAGATCGCCGCGATGTCGGCACTTCCCAGTGGCATTTACAGCTGGTATCCGAAGGACTTGATGATGGCGGCGGCTTTCGGGCCTTTCAGGTACTCGACCAGCGCCTTGGCAGCGGCGTTGTCCTTGCCCTTGTTGAGGATGACGGCATCTTGCTTGATCGGGTCATGCAGGGCGTCCGGCACGATCCAGGCCGACCCGCTGGTCAGTTTGCCGTCCTTGTAGATCTGCGACAGGGCCACGAAGCCAAGTTCCGCATTGCCGGTGGAAACGAACTGATAGGCCTGGGTAATGCTCTGGCCTTCGACTATTTTGGCTTTGGTTGCGTCGGTCAGGCCCAGTTTGCTCAGCACTTGCGTCGCTGCCAGACCATAAGGGGCAGCTTTTGGGTTGGCGATGGACAAGTGTTGATACTGATTGGTCTTGAGCACTTCGCCCTTGCTGTCTACATAACCGTCCTTGGCCGACCAAAGCGCCAGGGTGCCCACCGCATACGTGAAACGCGAGCCCTTGACGGTGTCGCCTTCCTGCTCAAGCTTTGCCGGGGTGGTGTCATCGGCCGACAGGAACACCTCGAAAGGGGCACCATTCTTGATCTGTGTGTAGAACTGACCGGTAGCGCCAAACGCGGCAACAAGCTTGTGGCCGGTGTCCTTCTCGAAGTCAGCGGCAATCGCCTGGATGGGCGCTGTGAAGTTGGCCGCGACGGCGACCTGCACCTCGTCGGCAAACGCGTTGGCTGTAGCTGATACGGCGAAGGCCAGGGCAGAGAACTTGAGAATGGCGCGCAGCGTGGTCGTTCGCATGGAACAGCTCCTTGATGATGAAAACGCACGCCGTCGAAATAAAGGCGTTTCGCTATATAGTTAAATATATAGCGATAGCCTGTTGTTCTGAAAGCACTGTTTTACCGGGGCGAGAGAATTTTCAGCGCGTTTTCAGCCAGTTGCCGAGTCAGTTCGGTCGCACCCAACTGGTGTTTGATACCAACTGCCTGACCTGCCCAGAGGTTGGTAAAGTCACTGCTGCCCTGTTTTTCCGCTTGTGCGCGCAACGGCATCAGGGCACCGCCTGCCATAGGGAACGCAGGAGCGAGTGGGCTGACGGGGCCAGCTTCGCGCATGATCCGGTTGACGATGCCGCGCGCCGGACGCCCGGTGAAGAGGTTGGTCAGCGCAGTCTGGTTGTCCGTTGCAGTGTGCAGCGCCTGGCGATGCAGTGCACTGACGCTGGCTTCAGGGCAGAACAGATACGCAGTACCTACCTGAACCGCCGAGGCACCCAGAACAAACGCCGCAGCAACCCCGCGGCCGTCTGCAATACCGCCCGCAGCGATGACCGGAATGCGCACGGCGTCCACTATTTGCGGCACCAGCGCCAGAGTGCCGACCTGAGTGTGCAGTTGATCGCTGAGGAACAGGCCCCGATGACCACCGGCTTCGTAGCCCATGGCAATGACCGCATCGCAGCCATGCTGCTCCAGCCAGACGGCTTCCTCGACCGTGGTCGCCGAGGAAATGATCTTTGCCCCGGTGGCTCTGACCCGTTCCAGTAGCGCTCGCTCGGGAAGGCCGAAGTGGAAGCTCACCACCTCCGGCTTGAGGCGCTCGACCAGAGCACAGGTGGCGCTGTCGAAAGGGGCACGGCTGGAGACGGGCGTCGGTGCATCGAAATCGGCCCCCAACTCTTCGTAATAGGGTTTAAGTGCCTGTTTCCAATGCTCGGCGCGTTCGGCATCGTAGGCCGGAGCCTGATGGCAGAAGAAGTTCAGGTTCAGGGGCAGATTGCCGGTATGTTGCCGAAAGGTGGTGACTTCCTGTTCGATTTGCTCAGGGGTCAGCATTGCGCAGGGCAGCGATGCCAGCCCGCCAGCCTTCGCGACAGCAATAGCCATTTGTGATCCGGTGGCTCCGGCCATAGGCGCTTGCAGCACCGGCAGCTCTATAGTTAACAGGTCAATAATGCGGGTGTCCGGCCATTGGCTCATGTGTTTCTCCGGCTTGTATTCGGGCAGTCATGCACAGGGCATTGAGCGCGAGAATAGCGTGAATGGCAAACGGCATTTCCGGCGCAACACACAGACCGCGCGGCGAGGTTGACATAAAAAACGATCGGTCTAATATTCCTGCATGACTCAATTGCCTTTAAAAACCAGACGCCCCGGGCGGCCACCGAAAGTGGACCGCGACAACCTCGAGACCCGCGAGGCACTGTTGCGCCGCGGTCTGGAAGTGCTGACCGAGCAAAGCTTCTCGGCCACCGGGCTGGATTACATCCTCAAGGAAATCGGCATTCCCAAAGGCTCGTTCTATCACTACTTCACCAGCAAGGAAGCCTTCGGCCGGGCGGTACTGGATGAATACGCTCGCTATTTTGCACAGCGGTTGGACCACTGGCTGCTGGACGAAGCGCTTTCGCCACTGGAGCGACTGGTGGGCTTTGTCCAAAGCGCCAAGAGCGGCATGGCGCGGCATGATTATCGACGCGGTTGCATGGTCGGCAATCTGGGCCAGGAAGTCGGTCTGTTGCCGGAGGGGTTTCGTGCCGTACTGGAGCAGACGCTGCTGGACTGGCAGTCGAAGCTGGCCTGCTGCCTCAGGGCCGCACAGGCGCATGGTGAGTTGGCTAGAAGTGCCGATTGCGATGAATTGGCCGCGTTTTTCTGGATCGGCTGGGAAGGGGCGGTGCTCCGCGCCCGGCTGGTCAAAAGCGACACACCACTGAACACGTTTATTGCCGGTTACCTTCGTGGTTTGCCGCAATGACTTTTTTTCAGGGCTATTTAAAGACGATCAGTCTAAATTGGAGGCGCACATGTTCAAGGGCATTTTGATCGACAAGGATGAGGCAGGTTATCGCGTCAATCTGACCGATATCGACGAAGCACAGTTGCCTGCAGGTGACGTGACGATAAACGTGTCGCACAGCACGCTGAACTATAAGGACGCGCTGGCAATCACCGGCCAAAGCCCTATTGTGCGCAGCTTTCCGATGGTGCCGGGTATTGATCTGGCGGGTACGGTGCAAGCCAGCGATACGCCTGAGTACAAGGTGGGTGACAACGTCCTGCTCAATGGCTGGGGTGTTGGCGAAGGGCACTGGGGCGGTCTGGCACAGAAGGCGCGGCTCAAGAGCGAATGGCTCATTCCATTGCCGGATGCTTTCACGCCCGCGCAGGCGATGGCCATTGGCACGGCGGGGTATACCGCAATGCTCAGCGTGCTGGCCCTTGAGAAGCACGGTTTGACACCCGACCACGGCGATGTGCTGGTGACCGGTGCCAATGGGGGAGTCGGCAGTTTCGCCATCGCTATTCTTGCCAGGCTTGGCTATCGGGTGATTGCCTCCACCGGGCGTGTTTCGGAAAGCGAATATTTGCATCAACTCGGCGCAGCGCAGGTCGTCGACCGGGCGACCCTTTCGCAGCCGGGGCGACCTTTGGTCAAGGAGCAATGGGCGGCGGCAATCGACTCTGTCGGTAGTCATACGCTGGCCAATGTGTGCGCCGGTATTCGTTATCGCGGCGTAGTCGCGGCCTGCGGTCTGGCGCAGGGTATAGAGTTTCCCGGCTCGGTTGCACCGTTCATTCTGCGCGGCGTCACCCTAGCCGGTATCGACAGCGTTACTCGCCCGCGCGCTGACCGGCTGGAAGCCTGGTCCAGGCTGGCGAGCGACCTGGACCTGGCGCTGCTGCCGCTGATCAGTCGTGAAGTTGGCTTGAGGGAAGTGATCGACATCGCGCCGCAATTGATCGCGGGTCAGATCCGTGGCCGGGTTGTGGTGGACACCGGGCGCTGAGTCGGTCAAAAAACGCTGGGTTCGCCCTTGCCACCTGACCGCGCATGTTCAATTGCGCGATGCATCCGGGCGGTGCCGAGCCCGGTTTCGCATAATTGCAACGGGATGCAACCGCCAAGTGCTTCGTTGGGTGTCACCAGCCAGCGACCGGCGCGCTCGGGTGTTTCAAGCACGCGAAGGATGTGAATGGCGATCATTGCGAGGCGGTCCAGACGCTCCGAAGCCACGGGGTCCAATGGCTGTTTCTGGCGCTGGCGACGTTCCAGCGTTGAAATTGATGCATTGAACAGCGCCTCCATTTGCCGCGGGCCGAGGGCCAGCGCGTCGCGTACCGCGCGGATCCAGCCATGCGCAAGGCCTGCCTGAATGTTCGCCAGGCGTTCGGCCTCGTTGCGCTGACTGACCTGATGGGCCAGCAACCAGAAATGCGCAGCTGCGCCGCGACGGCCATGTGCTTTGCTAGCGAGGGGCGGAATCAAGATACGTGCTTGCCTTGAGGGCCGGAAAAGTCGGCCAAGGCTATCTCAGGCAGCGCGTCGTTCAAGCTGCAGGGTGTTACCGATGATTGCCGGCTAGGCTGAAGCTGCTGAGCTGAACGAGCCGCGCCAGAGGTGTCGCACCAGGGCCCTCGTGCTAAAGTCGGCTGCCTGAATATGAATGAAGAGCGCCGCAGCTGTTCGCGCGCTTGCACCAGAAAAGGCGTCGTTCCACATGCCGCAAGACCCTTATACCGATCAGGACGCACGCATTGTCAGCCAGCCTTCGCTGCCCGACGTCAACAAGCCGCTGCGCCTCTATCTCGACCGCCTGGCACCCTCAAGCCGCCTGACCATGACTTACGTTTTGCAGGATGCGGCAGATCGTCTGGGCATGGCTGACGTCGATATTCATGACATTCCCTGGCACACCCTGCAGCCTGGCCACGTGACCGCACTGGTCGCGACGCTGCGTGAAGACGACTACGCGCCCAACACCACTTCGCTGTATGTGAACGCTATTCGCGGTGTGATGAACGAAGCCTGGCGGCACGACCTGATCAGCCACGAACAATTATTGAAAATTCGCTCGATCAAGCCGGTCAGCGGTACGCGTCTGGCCAAGGGCCGTAATATCCGCCGCACGCTGATTCGTGAATTGATGGAGGCCTGCGCTGCAGACCCCAGGCCGCAAGGGCGTCGCGACGCCGCGATCATTGCGATTCTGTACGGCTCGGGGATGCGCAAGTCCGAGTCGGTCAACCTGGACCTGTCACAGATCGATTTCGCCGAACGCAGCCTGCGGGTGCTGGGCAAAGGCAACAAGCAGTTGATCAAATATGCCCCCGAGTGGGCGTTCAAGGCGCTGAACGACTGGCTGGAATTGCGTCGCTCGTGCCTGCAGCCGGGGCAGGGCGATGACCCGTTCCTGTTCAACCGGATTCGCCGCGGCAGCCATATCACTCGCGACAGAATCACCAAACACGCCATTTACTTCATCGCCAAGCAACGCGGGCGGCAGGTGGGGGTGAACATCATGCCCCACGATTTTCGACGTTCGTTCATCACTCGTGTGATCGAAGAGTTCGATCTGTCGATTGCCCAGAAACTTGCGCATCACACGCATATTTCGACCACCGCCAGCTACGACATGCGCAGCGAGAACGAGCGCCGTAACGTGGTGGACGGGTTCGATCTTTAAGCAAAAAAAAGCCACCTCGCACAAGCGGGGTGGCTTAAAAGATCTAACCAAAGGAGTGATGAAGCAGAGCAGAGATTCACTGGCCTCGCGACGCGGATTCGCGAGGCCGGGAGATATGTTCGTTCATCGCCGACAACGGTAACACCGCCGCCCTCGATTCAATTATCAGCGTTATTGATACCCGTCATTGCCAAAAAACATATGACCCGCATGTGTTTGCGTGACCAGCCATCTGCAAAATCGATTTCTCGACCCTGAGCTATCCGGCAATCGGATAGCCAACAATTGGCAACAATTTCATGCTTTACCGGACTTGAAACGTACGGGAATGAGCATGGAAAAGTTCGATATACACCGTAAAACCCGCTTCGACTCATTGGTACATGAGTACGGGCTCGATGGCAGTCGCCTGTTGCCTTGGGAAGGCTACCCGATGCCGTTCGCTGGCGGCTGGTGCGTGGTTCGTCCGGGCACGAGCAGCGAAGCGCATACCCAGATCGACCAGGAAATCTTCATTGCCATCAAGGGCAGCGCCCGTCTGGTGGTAGGCGACAAACAGATGGATTTCGCCGTGGGCGATATCGCCGCGATTCCGAAACACACCAACCATTACGTCATCAATGATTCCGCCGAGGACTTCCACTTCTATGTGGTGTGGTGGGACATGAACTACGTGAATGCTTTCGTGGCTCAGCACAGCGAGACCACGGGGTGCCTCGATGAGTAAGTACATCGTTACCATCACGCCACCCACCCCCAACGGCGATTTGCACATAGGTCATATCGCCGGCCCGTTTCTGGCCGCAGACGTGTTCACCCGGGTCCAGCGCCAGCGCGGTCACGACTGTGTGCTGGTGTCGTATTCCGACGATTATCAGTCCTACATGCTGCGCAAGGGGCTGGAGCAGGGCGTTGATCCGGTCGAACTGGCCGGGCGTAATTCCGACCGCATCGAAGCGTCGCTGGCGGCGATCAACATCAAGCCCGACAACTGGATGCGCCCGCACAACAACCCATGGTTTGCCGAGGCGGTTGGCGAGGTGTTCAACGCGTTGCGTGACGCGGGTTCGATCGAATTTCGCGATTCCAGCGAGCCGTACTGCCCTGATTGCGATGTGTGGGGCTACGAGGCATTTGCCCGAGGCAACTGCAATTACTGTGGGGCCGAGTCCGATGCCAGCCAGTGCGAGAACTGCGCTCAGGCCCCTGACGCCGAGTTGATGACCGGTCTGCACTGCAAATTGTGCAGGCAGCCGTCGCAATGGAAAAAGGCCCATCGCGCATTTTTGAAGCTGGCTGATTTCAAGCCGCACTTGCGTGATCGCCTGCTGGGCCAGCAATGGCGCAAGCCGCTCGACAACTGGCTGCGCGATACGCTGGAGCACCTTCATGACTGGGGCGTAACCCGTCCGGGCGACGGCGGGCTCGACCTGCAGGCCGACGGCTCGTGCCGGGTCCATACCTGGTTCATGGGGCTGGCGGGCTATATGGCGGCATTTCGTGAACATGCCGACAGTGTCGGGCGTCCGGAGCTGTTCCGTCAGTACTGGCAGTCGGGGCAGGGCACGCTGGTGCATTTTCTCGGCTTTGACTGCGTGTTCAGCCACGCCATCGTCTACCCGGCGCAGCTGTCGGCGCTGCGCGATATCAAGGTGCGCCAACGCTTCATGCCCAATCAGTTTCTGAAACTGGACGGCCTGAACCTGTCGACCAGCCGCAATCATGCGATCTGGGTCGGCGATCTGGCCCGTGAAGCCTGTGCCGACAGTGCGCGCCTGTATCTGGCAAGCATCGCACCCGAGCAAAGCGAAGGCGATTTTCGTCTGACGCATTTCCGCGCATGGCGGGAGCAGATATTCAGCGAATTTTTCCCCGCGTTGCTGGACGCTGGAAAGCATCGAGATGACAACTGGTGGAGCGGTATCTGTGGGGCCGATGCCGGGCTGTTGGAAGCGTTACGCCTGCAATGGAGCAGGGCTGCAGAGCCTGCGCAGTTCTCTATGAAGGGCATGGCTCAGGTGCTGCTCGACGTCATCGCCATTGCTCGCGCACGTCTGGCCGAAGGTCGGCCCGTCAGCCATCTGGCGGCGTTCATCGCAGTGGCTGGCAAGGCGCTGATTCCGGAAATGTCAGCGCAGATCATGACCGCATTCGGACTGCCCGAAGCGCGGGTCAACGCCACGCTCATGAACGGCTCGGCCGCTGAATACTCCATCTGAACGGATGCACCACATGTTCATCGATTACGAGATAGCGGTCATCGGCGCCGGGATTACCGGCGCCAGTATCGCGGCGAAGCTGTGCAGCGCAGGTGTGTCGGTCGCTCTGATCGACAAGGGCGCAGCCGGCAGCCTGGGGGCGAGCGGTTATTCCGGCGGACTGGTTCGCCTGTACGACAGCGATCCATTGCTGATGGAGCTTGCGGCGTGGTCCATCAGCCTGATGGACGACGGCATTTTCGCGACCACTTACGCAAGCGCACTGCGACGTACCGGGGTGATCTACCGGACCGCCATGGACCAGCTGGATAATCTGTACCGGGCTATCGAGCAGCACGGCAGCGAGTGCTACCCGATGCGTCTGCTGGCGGGCCATGAGCTCGATGGCGGTCGCTATCCGCACTGCCCGGCAGTTGAGCGGGTCAACCTGTTCGAACCTCGCGCCTGCGTCGGCAATGTACGTCAGGCTGTCGCTGCGCTGTGCCACGTGGTTCGTCAGCAAGGCTTGCTGCTGGAGCATCGCGAGATCAAAGCCATCGACTGTCGTGCTGCGGACCTCGTACATATCGACATGGGAGACGCTACATTGCGTTGTCGGGCCGTAGTGGTGGCTGCGGGTGCCTGGAGTCAGCATCTGGTGCCGCAGGCGGGGCTGGAAGCCCGTTCTATTCCCTTTGCCCGGGTACTGACTGACAGCGATTGGTCAATGCCGGTGATCGATGCGGTTACTCAGAGCTACGCTATACCGCTGACTCGCCATATCGTGCAGACCGGCTGCGGCAGCCGCGATAACAGCCTCTGGCCAGAGCATCTGGCACAGCCTGATGCGCGGCATGCCGAAGACGCCTGCAAGCGCATTGCCCGGCTGTGCGGTTCGGCAACCCACCCACGTGTGCTGGATGTGCTGCCGGGTTTCGACAGTTACAGCGCCGACGGTCGTCCGCTGCTGGGTTTCTGCGCCGAGCACAGCCCGGTTTATCTGGCCGCAGGCATGTCGGGACTGGGGTTCAAGTTTGCTCCTGGTGTTGCCGGTATCGCTTTCGAGCAACTGCGCAGTCATCTGGCAGGAAAGGACCGGCCGAGCCTCGGCTGGTCGGCATTGTCGCCACGCCGACACATGCCCGCTGCCAGTCTGGCGGGGATACAGCCATGACACCGCTCGCGTCACCCTTGCCGGGTCTGCGGGTCGGGGTCAGCGCACTGTTCGACCCCCACGACACGCCGCACGCGCGGACCTTCATGAGGGCGCTGGCCGTGGCGCGCAATTGCGTACCGGGGCTTGCGCGGGTGCAATGGCACTTTCTCGACGACGGAGCCAACGCCGTTCGCGGGGCCGAAGTGGCGCGGCACATGATCGACTGGAAAGCGGATCTGGTTATTGGCCATTTTTCATCGGACGCCGCCCTTAGCGCCGCCGCGCTGTATCGGCAAGCCGGTATCGCGCTGCTGACACCGGCAGCAACGATTGATTGCCTGACGCTTGAGCACCCCAACGCATTCCGTTTCTGCCCCTCGGACCGGCAACTGGCGGGGGACCTGGTGAGCTGGCTGGCGAGCCGTCAATGGCGCCGCGTGCATGTTCAGGCTGATGACAGCGCTCACGGTCAGGCCTTGTGCGTTGCCATCTGCGAAGCACTGGTACGCGCGGGATTGCAGCGCGTCGAAGAGCCTGAGCACGCTGATGTCGAGGTATTTGCCGGCCGCCTCAAGCCCAGTCGTGAACACTGGCAGGCGCGACGACAGGCCGGGAGTAACCGCCCGCTGGTGCTGACTGACGACGCTGCCTCGCCGTACCTGGGCTGCGCAGAGGACCAGCGTGGCAAGACGTTCGTCATCGGTTTCGGCACTCCTGACCACCCAGGAAATGGCTGCCATGCCAGCGCGCTGCACCAAACGTTTTTCGCTGCCGAGCCACACACCTACTTTCGCGAAAGCCTGCTGATGCTTTACGTGCTGGCCGAACTGGCCAACGGCCGTCTTTACGCCGGGCAACTGCTGGACGCATTGCAGCACACCACCTTCAACACACCGCTGGGCGCAGTTGGCTTTGATCGGGGCGAGCTGCGAGGCGCGATGACCTGCGTCTGGACCCCGGGCCCCACAGGACTGACCACCGTCACCCGATAGCCGCAAGAAAAACCAAGAACACCGCTTCACGCCAACTCTAAGGACAGGAATTTCATGGGTAACTCGACACCACACACGTTGCACTCGGACGCCGTCTGTATCGGCTTTGGTCCAGCCGGCATCGCGCTGGCCTGTGCTTTTGAAGACGCACGGGAGGCCAATGACCCGCTCGGCTCGCTGTCCATCCGCTATCTGGAAGCTGCGCAAGACAGCCAATGGCACCGCGAATTGTTGCTGGCCGGGACTGACATCAACCATCACGTATTTCGCGACCTGGTGACGCCGCGCAACCCGCGCAGCCGCTTTTCCTTCGCCATGTACCTCAAGGAACAGGGGCGGATGTTCGATTTCGGCCTGCTGGGCCGTCCCGCCAGTCGCCATGAATGGTCGGATTATCTGGCCTGGGTTTCCAGGCAAGTGGATAGCCAGACCTGCTTCAACACGCCGGTCACCGGGATTGACCCTGTGCTGCGCAACGGTCGTTTGCATGAAGTACGGGTCTGCACGCCGCAAACCTGCTTCACGACGCGCAATGTCGTGCTGTCCAGCGGCAGCGCACCGCGCATTCCACACGCGTTCGAGGCGCTGCTTGGCCCGACTCTGTTTCACACTTCGCAGTTTCTGACCCGCCTGCAAGCCTTTGGCGAACACTTGCCCAAGCGCTGGCTGGTGCTGGGCTCGGGGCAGAGCGCCAGTGAGTCGGTGCTGGAACTGGTCAGCCGCGATCCTGCTATCGAGGTGCATTCGGTGCATCGCTCTGCCGGTTTCAAGCTCACTCAACTGGGGCAGTTCCCCAACCGGGTGTTCGCCCCGGACCACGTTGATTACTTCCATAGCCTGAGCCCCGCAGCGCGGCAGCGCTTTCTCGACTGGAGCCGTTCGACCAACTACGCCGGGATCGACCCGGATGAAAGTCAGAAGCTGTTTTCGCTGATCTACGAGGACTCCATCGCCGGACGCAAGCGTCTGCAGACCCATGCTTACAGCCTGATCAGTGCCATCGAGCACAGCGCCGAGGGCTACCGGATCGAGTTGACCGACACCTTCAGCCAGCGCACCCAAGTGCTGGAAGTCGACGCCGTTGTGCTCGGCACCGGTTATCAGCACTACCTGATACCACCGTTATTGAGTGGCTTGCAGCCATGGCTCAAGGCCGATCTGGATGGCGGCCTGCTGATTGATCGGGATTACCGCGTCGCTACGCAGGGCGAGTGCGACGTGAATATCTGGGTCAACGGTCTTTCCGAACGCAGCCACGGAATCAGCGATAGCCAGTCGTTCTCGCTGATGGCGCTGCGCGCCGAGCGTATCGCCAATGCGCTTGAGCAGGCAGTAGCACCGGCAGCCGAACCTTTGCTGGCACAGTGGAAGTGACCCTTATGTACGACTCTCTTTGCGACATCGTTCACGATCAGACCTTCCTCAAGGTGTCTGGCCTGGGCGCAGACTTTTTCCTGAAAATGGAATCACTCAACCCGGCCGGCTCGATCAAGCTCAAAACCGCCGTAGGGCTGATCAATGACCTTCAGGCTCGGGGTTTGCTGGGCCCTGACACGATTCTGATCGAGTCTTCGTCGGGCAACCTTGGCGTGGCGCTGGCGATGATCTGCGCCGAACGGGCGATACCCTTTACCTGCGTGGTCGACCCCAACAGCTCCAGCCATAACATCCGCATGATGCGCAGCTACGGTGCCGAGGTGATTCAGGTCCAGGCCCCGGATGCCAACGGCGGGTTTCTGGGAACGCGTATAGCGCTGATCAGGGAAAAGCTCGCCAGCGACCCGCGATACGTCTGGCTCAATCAATACGAGAATGCGGCCAACCCGCGTGCTCACGCCCGGACCACGGCACGCTCGATCAGCCAGCACTTCGGTCATGTCGACTATCTGTTCGTCGGTGCCGGGACCACCGGCACGCTGATGGGCTGCGTCCAGCATTTTCAGCGGCATCACCCGAGCACCAGAATCATTGCCGTCGACAGCGTCGGTTCGGTGACCTTTGGCACTCCGGCCAGCCGTCGCTTCATACCGGGGCTGGGTACCAGCCAGCATCCGCCGATCTTCAAGGCTGATGGTATTTACGCGCTGGAGATGGTTCCGGAATCCCGTACCGTCGCCATGTGTCGCATTCTGGCGCGCAGCAAGGGCTTGCTGGTTGGCGGGTCCACCGCGACGGTAATCGCTGCGGTACATGCCTGGCGCGAGCGCATCGAGCCGGGTTCGGTGGTCGTGGCATTGTCGCCAGACTGGGGCGAGCGCTATCTGGACACCCTCTACGATGACCAGTGGGTCGAGCAGCGTTTTGGCCGTGAAGTGCTGAACATGACCCTGGCGGATCTTTCCTCATCAGAGGCTGCAACATTTCCGGGAAGCGTGAAAACGCCTTCGCGAGCAAGCTCGCTCCCACAGGATGTGTGTGAATCTGTTGTCTGCGCGTGCGCAAGCCCTTGTGGGAGCGAGCTTGCTCGCGAAACCGGTGGGTCGGTGGCGACGCCTTCGGGTGCAGGCCCGCTCCCACAGGATGTGTGTGAATCTGTTGTCTGCGCGTGCGCGAGCCCTTGTGGGAGCGAGCTTGCTCGCGAAAGCGGTGGGTCGGTGGCGACGCCTTCGGGTGCAGGCCCGCTCCCACAGGATGTGTGTGAATCTGTTGTCGGCGCGTGCGCGAGCCCTTGTGGGAGCGAGCTTGCTCGCGAAAGCGGTGGGTCGGTGACAGCGCCTTCAGGTGCAAGCTCGCTTGCGCAGGAGCAGTGTTCAACCTTCTGGCTGGCTGCCGAGCGCCTGAAGCAGGCGGCGTTTCATGTGGTCGATGGCGAAGTGGTCGCGCGCCTGCTGGCGGCTGATCCGTTGACTTGCATCGAGGATGTGCAGGCGGCGTATCTGGCTCACGAGGCCGGGCGCACGATCAACCCCGACAGTTACTTTCTGCGTTTTCCCGAGGCTCCGGCCAATCGGATCATTGCCTTGCCCGCCAGCCTGTCTGGCGAGCAGGCAGTCAGTGGCATCAAGTGGATATCCAGCTTTCCGGACAATATCGAGACGGGCCTGCAACGCGCCTCGGCTGTGCTGATCCTCAATGACCCGCTCACCGGCTATGCGTTTGCCTGTCTGGAAGCCTCACGCATCAGCGCCATGCGCACGGCGGCCTCGGCGGTGCTCGGTGCGCACTGGATGAACCGCCATCAGCGCCACGTCGGACGAATGGCGTTCATCGGTGCCGGTTTCATCGCCCGAACCATCCTCGACATGTTCGTCAGCGATGGCTGGACGATGGACGCAATAACCGTCTTCGATCAACACGACGACTCGGCATCGGCGTTGGTCCGGCATGCCGCCAGTCGACATCGGTTGAACAGTCAGCCAAGCGATTTGCCGACCGCCTTGCAGGCTGACGTGGTGGTGTTCGCTACCACCGCGCCGAGCCCTTATGTGCTGGAGCCGCTGTTTCGGCCAGGGCAATTGCTGCTGAACATTTCGTTGCGTGATCTGGGCCCGGACGTCATCGCGCAGGCCAATAACATTCTTGATGACGTTGAGCACTGCCTCAAGGCTCGGACCTCACCTGACCTCGCCGTGCAGCAGTATCAGGACCGATCATTCATCACCGGGACGCTGGCGCAACTCATGACCGGGCAGGTGGAACTGAGCCCGGATCGGGCCTCGATCTTCTCGCCATTCGGTCTCGGCGTACTGGACCTTGCCGTAGGCCAGCGCGTGTATCGCCAGGCAGTGGCCGAAGGCAGCGCGTTGCCGGTGCCGACGTTCTTCTTTGAGTCGAAGCGCTGGTGATGGCCGTGCAGACGCATACCGTAGCGATTATCGGTCTGGGCTCGCGTGGTTTGAGCATTCTGGAGCAGTTGATCGGCCTGAGTCGCCATGCCGATCGGCCTTTGAATATCGAAGTGTTCGACCCGCAACCACCCGGCAGCGGGCTGCACCATGCGCAGCAGCCGGATTACCTGATGCTCAACACCACGGCCGGCCAGCTATCCGCGTTTTCTTCCGCATTCCCGGCTTGCGCGCCACCAGGTCCGACCTTTCTGCAATGGTGCCGCAGTCAGGATGTGCGCCTTGACGAGCGCGGCCATGTCAGCACGGACGGGCAGGGCAGAGCGGTTGCGTTTGGCGACTTTTTGCCGCGCGCACTGCTCGGGCGCTACTTGCAGGACAGCTATCGCTTGCTCCTGCAGTGCTGCCCGGCGCACGTGCAGGTGCGCTATCACGCCGAGCAGGTCATGACCTGTCGGCCGCTATTGGTAACGCCCGGCTTCAGGTTGTGCACTCGACGTCTGAAGATGGATGTCGATGCCGTGTTCCTCACCAGCGGGCATGCCTCTGAAACCGGCGCGCAACTGGAGGTCGGCGACACTGTGGCCATCGAGGGGCTGGGACTGACCGCGATGGACACACTTGCTCACCTGACTCAAGGGCGCGGCGGGCGCTACGTGCGCGATAGCGGCTTTGCAGGCTGGCGATATCTGCCGTCTGGACGCGAGCCCAAGGTGTTCCTGTACTCGCGCACAGGGCTGCCGTTTCATGCACGGCCGCAATGGCATGCCTGCAGCCAGCCCCCCTTGCCGAGGCTGTTTTTCACCGCTGCGTCCATAGCCCGTTTGCGCGAGCAAAAGGAGGGCGGGCAACTCGACTTTCGGGCCGATGTGCTGCCGCTGATCAAGGATGAAATGCGCGCCGTATTTTATCAGGCCAGGGTCCGGCTAGATGCGCCAGCGCAGTTGGCATCGGTGCAGCGTCTGCTGAGCGAGTCAACCGCCAGACCGGCAGCGTTTGAGCGGCTGGCCGAGCTGTGGGGTCAATTTGACCCTGAGCAATGGCTGTTGACCCAACGCTGGTCGGGTGCGCAAGGCGCGTATGGCCAATGGTTCGTCGACTGGATCAAACGGGACCTGGCGCTGAGTCGCCTGGGCACGGCAGGCAGTGCGATCTGCCAGGCACTGGAGGTCTGGCGAGATTATCGCGACCTGTTGCGCCTGATCGCAGATCGCAACGGCCTGACTGAATCGTCGACCCTGGAGTTTTATGGCGTATGGGCCGGGTTGAGCAACCGGCTGGTCGGCGGGCCGCAAAAGGAGCGCCAGGAAGATCTGCTGGCGCTGATCGAGGCTGGCGTCGTGACGATCCTGCCGCCGATGGACGATGTGCAAAGGGCCGATTTTCGCCCCGACAGCATGATTGGCGCGCGGGTCGCCCACGGCGGTCTGTCGGGCAATGGCCCGGGGCTGATCAGTGATTTGTACGAGCAAGGGCTGATTCGCGCTGCGCACGCCTGGCCTGCCGACGGTATTGAAACCGATGAGTCTGCTCGTGCCATTGGCCGCGATGGTTCTGTGCAGCAGCGGCTCTGGGTTCTGGGGCCGGCCGTAGAAGGCTGCACCTTTTACAACCACTACGTGCCCACGCCTGACCCGACCTGCCATGCACTGATCGAAGCGCGCAGGGCGGTCGAGTCATGCCTGGAGACGCTGGGAAAGCACACCTCAAGTTGCATCACATTAAAGTTTAATAAAGCTGTTTAACTTATTAATTAAAAAGGAATTACTGATATGTATGAAGTCACTTTACTGACCGCGCTGGCGGGGGCGTTCATCGTGCTGATCATCAGTCCCGGCCCGAACTTCCTGGTAATCACCCAGCTCTCGTTCAGCCAGTCACGGCAGCAGGGCATCTGTGCCGGGCTGGGGGTCGCCTCGGGCAGCATTCTCTGGGCCTTGCTGGCAGCCACCGGGTTAGGGCTTGTGTTTCAGCAGTTGCCGTGGCTGCAGCCGGCGTTGCAATTGCTGGGCGGCGCTTACCTGACCTGGCTCGGCGCCAAGAGCCTGCGCAATGCTGGCAGCCAGCCCAAACCGAGGGACATCGGTGCGCTGGGCATCGGTAGCCTGAGCCGCGCCTATCGGTTTGGCCTGCTGACTAACCTGACCAATCCCAAGGCGCTGGCGTTCTACACCAGCGTGTTCACCACCGTGACCACGCCGGGCATGCCGATGTGGGTGCGCACTGCGGGGGTATCGATCATCGCGGTGCTGGCAATTTCCTGGTTCGTGCTGCTCGCCACGTTGTTTTCGATCCCTGCCGTGCAGGCGCGCTATCAGCGGATGAAAAAGGCCATTGATATCGTCACCGCTCTTTTCATGATCGCTTTCGGTCTGCGCCTGCTGATCGGTTTGCTGCCCGCCCACTTCTTTTACTGAAATAACCTGCAAGGGACTACGTACATGCACAGCAACGACTGGCACTACCCGACTTCAATCCGTGCAGGCGCTGGACGCGTCAATGAACTGGCCGACGCCTGCCGGAAGACCGGCATAAAACGGCCGTTACTGATTACCGACAGCTTTCTCGGCAGTACCGACATGATCGCCAGCGCCGTGGAGGATTGCCGCCGCCAATTAGGCCATTGCGGCCTGTTTGACCGGGTCAAGGGCAACCCGACCGGGACCAACGTCGCCGAGGGGCTGCAAGCCTACAGAGCCGGGGATTACGACGGCGTCATCGCGTTTGGCGGCGGCTCGGCGCTGGACGCTGCCAAAGCGGTGGCGCTGATGTCCGGCCAGACCCGCCCGTTGTGGGATTTCGAAGACATCGGTCAGAACCACCTGCGCGCCGATCCAGACGGCATTGCGCCGGTAGTTGCGCTGCCGACGACGGCTGGCACCGGCTCTGAAGTGGGGCGTGCGTCGGTGATTACCGATGAGCAGGCACAGGTCAAGCGCACCATCCTGCACATTCGCATGATGCCGCGCATCGCGATTCTGGATGCCACGCTGACCCTGAACCTGCCAACGCACCTGACTGCCGCGACGGGTGCGGACGCCTTGACTCACTGCGTGGAATCCTGGTGTTCACCGGCCTGGCACCCGATGGCCGAAGCGGTGTCGGTCAAGGGCATGCAGATGATCAAGGAATATTTGCCTCGGGTTGTTGCTGACGGTCAGGACCTGGAGGCGCGGCAGCAGATGCTGGTGGCCTCCAGCCTGGGTGCCGCCGCGTTTCAGCGCGGTCTGGGCGGCGTACACGCGATTGCTCAGAGCCTGGGGGCGCTCTACGACCAGCATCATGGCTTACTGAATGCGATTCTGCTGCCCTACGTGCTGGAGGCCAATCGCTCGGTGCTGCTGAAGCAAATGGATGATCTGGCGGTTTACCTGCGGTTGCCCACGCCCGGTTTTACCGGGGTAATGGACTGGTTACTGGCGCTACGCGAGCAGATCGGCATTGCGCATACGCTGGGCGAAATCGGTATCGACGATCGCGACGCCGAGCGGGTCGGACGCATGGCATTTGCCGACGGCTGCTCGCACACCAATCCGATTCGTCATTCGGCCGAGGCGTATGCGCAGATCTTCAGCCGTGCAGTGAAGGGCCTGTGAGCGATGATTGCCTTGAATGAGCCCGCCGTGCAGCGTGTCGATAAGGTCTGGCAACGCTTCATCGACCAGCGTCGGATCGTTGGCGGGGTGTTGTTGCTGGCCCGGCAGGGACGCCTGGTTTACGCCAGCGCACTCGGCTGGGCAGATCGCGAGCAACAGATTCCGGCCACTCGCAGTACGCGCTTTCGTCTGGCGTCAATGACCAAGCTGTTGACCTCGGTGCTGGTGTTGCGGCTCTGCGAACTGGGCACCTTGAACCTGCAAGCCTCGGTAACGGACTGGCTGCCAGCCTTTCGCCCACGTCTGGTCAGCGGCCGTGAGCCTGTCATCACACTGCAGCATTTGCTGTCGCACACTTGCGGCTTGAGCTACGGCTTCGAACAAACGCCCGGTAATGCCTATGAGCGGGCAGGGGTGTCGGACGGGCTGGACTGTGTGCCGTTCGATCTACAGGAAAACCTGACCCGGTTGGCGCGTCTGCCACTGCTGTTTGAGCCGGGTAGCGCCTGGGGATACTCGTTGGGCATAGATGTGCTGGGCGCTGTGATTGAACAGGCCACCGGCATGCCGTTGTCAGAGGCTGTTGCCAAGTGGGTTACCCTGCCTTTGCGCATGGATGCGACTTCCTTCAGGCACGACCAGCAACGAACGCTGGCCAGCGCCTACAAGGACAGTGTCAACGGCCCGCAACGTATCGGCGAAAACGATGTGTTGTTGCTCGACAGCGGACAGGCGCGGCTGTCATCGGCTCGGGCTTTTGACGCAGGTGCATATGAATCTGGCGGGGCAGGCATGCTGGGCACGGCTGATGACTACCTTCGGCTGCTTGAGTGTCTGCGTCTGGGGGGCGCGCCGTTATTGAGCGCCGTCAGTACCGAGCGCTTGCTGAATAATGCGATTGGAAGCATAACCATTGCCAGTCGGGGGCCTGGCTGGAAGTTCGGCCTGGGGCCGATGATCCTTGCCGATCCCGCTGCGGTGCGGGGGCAGCAACAGGGTGTCGGGACCTGGTCGTGGTGCGGCTTGTATGGCAGTCATTACTGGGTTGATCCGGTTTCTGCGCTCAGCATGGTCGTCCTGACCAACACGGCTGTTGCGGGCGCGTGGGGTGAGTTTGCCGATACGCTTGTCGATGCGGTCTACGCGAGGCCCGAGGTCACGCCCGGGCAAACTGCTTGCGATAGCTGCTCGGGCTGATGCCCACCAGATTGCGGAAGTGTCGGCGAAAAGACTCTTCGGAGCCGAAACCGGCGCGGTCCACCACTTCGTTGAGACGCAGCTTCGAGGACTCCAGCAATTCCTTGGCGTAGGCAATGCGCTCGCCGAGCAGCCAGTCGTAAGGCGTAAGGCCGGTACTTTCCATAAAGCTGCGGTGCAAGGTGCGGGTACTGAGCGCCGCCCTTGAGGCCATTTCCTTGATGGTGTGAGGGCGCTGCAGATCGCTGCGGATCCAGTCCATCAGGTTGGAAATCGGCCCGTCGCTGGCCGACACCAGTTGCCGGGACGCATATTGCGATTGCCCGCCTTCGCGATGAGGCGGGATGACCATGCGCTGCGCCACCATGTTGGCAACGCGCGAGCCGTGATCGTTGCGCACCAGGTGCAGCATCATGTCCAGCCCCGCGGCCGAGCCCGCAGCTGTCACGATAGTGCCTTGGTCCACATACAGTTCGTTGGGTTGAATGGTCAGGCCCGGATACATGGTTGCCAGCAGGTCGGTGTAGCGCCAGTGGGTGGTGACCTTGTGCCCGTCGAGCAAACCGGCCGCGGCCAGAACGAAAGCGCCTGTACAGATCGAGCAGATCCGCGCGCCGCGTGCATGAGCAGCCTGGAGCTGTTCGATGAGCCGCTGCGGAACTGCGGACTCCACTCCGCGCCAGCCTGGCACGATGATTGTATCGGCATTCTCCAGCAGCACTTCGCCAGGCGTTGGCACGATGGTAATGCCCCCGGCGGCGGTGATCGGCCCATCGTCGACCGGGAAGGTCGCGAATTCGTACCAGTTGACCCCCAGTTCAGGTCTTTTCAGCGCAAATACTTCGACCGTGCAGCCAAATTCGAAGGTGCACAACTGGTTGTAGATGAGTGCGACAACGAGATGATTTTTCATGGCGCGATGTTACCGGATATTGGCATTTCAGCCAGTAGTTTGGCGTGATGCTACTGGGTAATCTGCACCCTGTCACCGCTTGAAACTGCTTAAACCTTAATATGATGCAAGTGGTCTGCCATGCAGGCCCTGGAGCCAACTCGTGCCACTCAATATCGGTATCTACGTTTATGACGACGTCGAGGTTCTCGACTTCGCTGGCCCCTACGAAGTGTTCACCACCGCAACACGCATGCACGCTCGCAACAGCCGCGATGACCGGCAGTTGTTCAATGTGTTCACCATCGGGCGCAGCACCGCACCAGTGCGTGCCCGCGCCGGGCTCAAGGTCGATCCGGACTTTTCGATCAACGACCATCCGGCCATCGACTGCCTGATCGTCCCGGGCGGGGTCGTGACCGCCGAACTGGAAAAACCCGACGTGATCCACTGGATCAGCGATCAGTCGGAACCCGGTCGCGTAGTGGCTGCCGTGTGCACCGGTGCCTTTCTGCTGGCCAGGACCGGCAAGCTGGCAGGCAAGCAAGTAACCACGCACTGGGAAGACATTGACGACCTCAAGGAAATGTTCCCTTCGGTAGACGTGCTCAGCACCCTGCGCTGGGTCGACGAGGGCTCATTTGTGACATCGGCAGGTATCTCCGCCGGTATCGACATGAGCCTTCACTTGGTAGAGCGCCTGCACAGTCGTGAATTGGCCGAACGCACGGCGCTGCAAATGGATTTCGACTGGACCGAGAACGACTGAGCCACTCAGTTCCCCTGCGGATACCCCTGAAGACGCCGTGCACCCGAAATGTGCATAGCCACGCCTTCAACCTGATAGCCAGCGTTCGCTTTACCCCCGCTTGAGACATTTATTCGAACGGCCGATATCCCGGCCAGTTCGGTGTTTCAGCGGGGGTTTCCTGTATTCCCGAGCCTTCGGCTCAGCGGCAGGGCCGCACCCACCTTTGCAAAACCAGAGTGCAGGACACATGAAAACCCATTTCTTCAAAGTCGTTCAAACCGTTGCCCAGCACGGTTCGTTCTCGGAGGCCGCAGCCATTCTGGGCTGCAGCCAGTCGAACATCAGCTATGCCATCAAGGAAGTCGAAGATTTTTTTGAAAAACGCCTGTTCATTCGCAGCCGTACGGGCTGCACCCTCACCCCTGAAGGCAAGGTCATCAACCAGACCCTCGGAAACATCATGGCCACACTCGAACAACTAAAAAAAATGGGGTCAGCGGCAGCGTAACCATTCATTACCACTCGCATATCCTCGAGACCAGCCTGAGCGCCTCGCTGGACTTTCTCGCCCATCACTACCCCGATATTCACTTGAACGTGCTGCACCGCTCCGAACAACACCCCTCGCTGGACGCGTTGATAAAGGAAGTAGCCGACATCCTCATCCTGCCCGGTACTGTCCTGAATGAGCATTATCTCGAGCATCATTGCTGGTCGGACCATTACGTGCTGGTGGCGGCGCGCAGCAAACAGGCAACGCCGCAAAGCTTCGCCGAGCTTTCGCAGGTGTCACGTTACGTGGCCTGGCGGCATCCCGGGGTCGAGCGTTTGCACCAGCAACTGGCATCGGCGCAGGTGCGGCTCAGTCAACGCGGCGAACTGACCTGTCTGGACACACTTCTGGATCTGGTCGCCAAGCGCCATTGCATTTCGATTCTGCCCAGGGCGTTGCTGAACGGGCGCTTCCGTGAGCTGGAGTCGATCCCGCTGCCGCTGACCGTGATGCGGCACATCAGTGTGGTGGCGCGGCCGGCCTCGCTGCTTTCCAATGCCGCCAATGCGGTGATTCAGGCACTGAAAAAGCCTCCTGTTGCCATCCCTCAACCTTATTGATGCCGCAAAACTTCGTCATAGCACGGTCGGCGAGCGTCAGACCGCGACATGAATGCAACGAATCGGGCCTTGTGGGCTCATATCCGTAAGCAATACATTCAGGGCGCTCCGCCTGCGGAGCGTCTCAGGTCGCCGATTCGAGAGGAAGACTGGACGCTATGACGATACCGGACAAGCAGTACGTGGACTGGCTGGTCGAGCAATCGATGCTTAATGCCGCAAGACAGCGCGCCAAGACCTATTCGGGGCAGGGCAGGCTCTGGCAGCGTCCTTTCGCCCTTGCACGCCCCAGAGATGCATCCGCCATTGCGTCAGTCTGGTTCACCGCCTATCCGGCTTCTATCGTCACTCGTGAAGGTGGCTCGGTGCTGGAAGCGCTGGGTGATGAAACCCTGTGGCACGCGCTGTCGGAGATCGGCATTCAGGGCATTCACAACGGCCCGCTGAAGCTGTCCGGCGGGCTGAAAGGCCGCGAGCGGACTCCGAGTATCGATGGCAACTTCGACCGCATCAGTTTCGGCATCGACCCTGATCTGGGCACCGAAGCACAACTGTTGAGCCTGTCGCGCATCGCTGCAGCGCACAACGCGGTGATCATCGATGACATCATCCCGTCGCACACCGGCAAGGGCGCAGACTTCCGTCTTGCCGAGCTGGCGTACGAGGATTACCCAGGCCTGTTCCACATGGTCGAGATCCGTGAGGAGGACTGGCCGCTGCTGCCTGAAGTGCCGACCGGTCGCGACGCCGTCAATCTGATGCCCGATGTGGTCGATCAGTTACGCGACAAGCATTACATCGTCGGTCAGTTGCAACGGGTGATCTTCTTCGAGCCCGGCGTCAAGGAAACCGACTGGAGCGCCACCGATGTGGTGCATGGCGTCGATGGCAAGGCCCGCCGCTGGGTCTACCTGCATTATTTCAAGGACGGTCAGCCTTCATTGAACTGGCTGGACCCAAGTTTTGCCGCGCAGCAGATGATCATCGGTGACGCACTGCATGCCATTGATGTAATGGGCGCGCGGGTACTGCGTCTGGACGCCAACGGCTTCCTTGGCGTGGAGCGTCGCGCCGAAGGCACGGCCTGGTCGGAAAGCCATCCGCTGTCGATCACCGGCAACCAGCTACTCGCCGGTGCGATCCGCAAGGCGGGCGGTTTCAGCTTCCAGGAACTGAACCTGACCATCGATGACATCGCGTCCATGGGTCAGGGCGGCGCTGACCTGTCCTACGACTTCATCACACGACCGGCCTATCAGCATGCACTGTTGACCGGCACCACCGAGTTCCTGCGCTTGATGCTGCGTCAGGTGCATGCGTATGGCATCGACCCGGCCTCGCTGATCCATGCCTTGCAGAACCACGATGAGCTGACTCTGGAGCTGGTGCATTTCTGGACGCTGCACGCCCACGACACCTTCCATTACCAGGGGCAGACGTTCCCGGGCAATATCCTGCGCGAGCACATCCGTGAAGAGATGTACGAGAAGTTGTCCGGTGAACACGCGCCGTACAACCTCAAGTTCGTCACCAATGGTGTCTCCTGCACAACGGCCAGCATCATCACCGCCGCGCTGGGCATTCGTGATCTGAGCACGATCAGCGATGCAGACATTCAGCAGATCCAGCACATCCACCTGCTGCTGGTGATGTACAACGCCATGCAGCCGGGCGTGTTTGCCTTGTCGGGCTGGGACCTGGTCGGCGCCTTGACGCTGCCGGCCGAGCAGGTCGACCACCTGATGCAGGACGGTGACACGCGCTGGATTCATCGGGGTGCCTACGATCTGGTCGATCTGGACCCGGAAGCCGAATTTTCTGCTGGTGACATGCCGCGTCCGAAGACGCTGTATGGCAGCCTGGTCAGTCAGCTCCAGCGACCTGATTCGTTTGCCTCGCAGCTCAAGAAGATTCTCGCTGTGCGCCGTGCCTACGACATTGCAGCAAGCCGCCAGATTCTGATTCCCGATGTCGAGCATCCAGGGCTGCTGGTCATGGTTCACGAGTTGCCTGCCGGCAAGGGCACGCAGATCACCGCGCTCAACTTCAGCTCAGAGACTATTGTCGAAACGCTGCACCTGCCTGGCATCGCGCCGGGTCCGGTGGTCGACATCATCAACGAGCGGGTCGAGGGTGATCTGACCGATCAGGGCGAGTTCACCATCACGCTGGATGCCTACGAAGGGCTTGCCCTGCGTGTGGTGAGCACCTTGCCGATCTAGGCGCCCCCTGGCTGCTGTTTCTTCAGACGATAGGCAAACTGGGCGCGACTCAGGCCCAGTAAACGCGAGGCGGCCGCCAGGTTGCCCTCGCTCTCGTCCAGCGCTTCGTGGATCAGGCGCTGTTCGAGGTCGTCGATGGAGAATGCCTGGCCTGACTGCCCCAAAGTGTCCAGCAGTCTGGCAGTCGAGGACGGCCGGGTTTCTGAAACAGAGGTCTGCCGCAACGTGCCCTCGGGGTTCAACGAGTAGGAGTCCTCCGGTAACGACTCGTTGCGGAAGATATGCACCAGATCAATCGCCTGGCCCTCGTCGCTGGCAATCAGCCCACGCTCGATCAGGTTCTGCAGCTCGCGCACATTCCCGGCGAAGTCATAACGCAGCAACGTCTTCAATGCTCGCATGGTCAAGCCGGCCGGCGTCCTGCCGTACTCCTGACAGAATCTTTTGAGAAAGGCGTTGATCAGCAACGGAATGTCATCACGGCGTTCGCGTAATGGGGGCAGGGTGATCGGGTAAACATTCAGGCGGTAGAACAGGTCCTCGCGGAACTCGCCATCGGCCACCGCCTTGCGCAAGTCGACGTTGGTCGCCGCCACCACCCGAACATTGACCTTGATACCGTGGCCGCCCCCGACGCGTTCGATCTCCCGCTCTTGCAGGGCGCGCAGCAGTTTGCTTTGCCCGGCCAGGCTCAGGGAGGTAATTTCATCCAGAAACAGCGTGCCGCCATTGGCGCGCTCGAAACGCCCGGGCCTTGAGTGCGTCGCGCCGGTGTATGCCCCACGCTCGACACCGAACAGCTCGGCTTCGATCAGGTTATCGGGAATGGCTGCGCAGTTGAGCGCCACGAACGGGCCTTCGCGGTTGCGGCTGAGCTGGTGCAACTGGCGAGCGAACATTTCCTTGCCGACGCCGGATTCACCGCTGATCAATACCGTTGCCGGGGTCATTGCCACACGCTGCAGTGCCTGGGTGGCGGCGTTGAATGCGGCGCTGGCACCAATCAGCGGCTGCTCGGTGCCGGTGGGTGGGCTTGCGTCATGGTTCGCTTTTGCCAGTGGAGGAGTTTGTTCAGGGGCAGTTGGTTTGACCACGCTCAGGTAGCCCAGGTCGCGTTCGACGTCGCCCCATTGTTCCGCGGTCTTGCCAACGACCCGGCAGTTCGCGTGGCCCATGCCGCGGCACTCCACTTCGCGGAAGACCACCATCTGCCCGAACAGGCCGCTGACAAAACCGGTGGCGTAGCCGATTTCGGTCCAGCACACCGAATCCTGCCCGATGCCATATGCCGCAACATGCTCGTCGGCTTCGCAGGAGTGGTGCCAGAGAAACTCCCCTTCGTAGAACCCGGACTCGGCGTCGAACTTGAAGTGCAACGGCTCGACCTTGGTCATGCCTTCCAGCGTGTGCAAGTGCGTACCGGCACGAAACGCCGATGTGGCATCAGCCAGTGGCCAGCGTTCGCGAATCAGCCGGGCGTCGCGCGCGCCAGACAGATAACCGGCGCGGGTGAACATTCCGCGTGCCTGCTCCTGCCCCAGACGCTCGATGATCTCGCGGCGCAAGGTGCCGAACGATGAGGTGTGCAGCAGCAACATGCGCTGATCGTTGAGCCAGATGCGCCCATCGTCAGGCGAGAAGAACAGGCAACCGGTCAATTCCTCGGCGGTGGGCGAGCCACTGGCGTCTGGCTGACTACTGTCGCCGCGAGGCAGGAAGTGCTCAGTGGAGACGCTGTGGTCGGGAAGCTCGCAGTGAGGAATTCTCATTCTTGTACCTCGGCCCGGCATTGGTCTAAATGATCAAATCATGACTCGATTAATAAACATAACTTCATCAAATGAACAAGCTCGGCCGCGTAGGATTTCCGGTCCTTGATGTTTGCTCAGTTAATGAGGTTGCCGAAAAGCCTTGTCCCAGAGCGGTTTAGCGACTATATGACAACCTGATAGCAATCCCGGCACAGGCTTTGCTCAGGCCTGTTTACGGCGCGTGCTGTCCATTGGAGTGGAGCAGGCGATTACAACCATAAAAGCCGGAGTCTGAATATGTCAGCGTCTGATAGCACCCCCCTGTTGCACCGCGCGATTGAAGCCGAATGTGTATTCAATGGCGACTGGATTCCTTCCTCATCCCCGTTATTGCCTGTCATCGAGCCTGCGACCGGCGAGCTGTTGATGAACACTGCCATGGCTGACGCGGCGGATATCGCCGTTGCCTGTCGGGAAGCTGCGCTTGCCCAGCCTGCCTGGGCGGCGCTGGGACCTCGTGAAAAGGCTGAAATATTTCTCCTGGCCGCTGATCACGCGGTCTGCGCGTTCGATGAACTGGCTTTGTATGTGGCTCGGGAGAGCGGCGGCAGTCTGCACAAGGGCCAGCACGAAGTGAATGAGGCCATTGTGTTGCTGCGCCAGGCCGCGGGTATGCTTTCGCAGGCTCATGGTCACGGTCTGATGCTGCCCAGCGCTGCCGGTCGCCTGTCTTATGCACGGCGCGTCGCACACGGTGTGGTGGGGGTGATTTCGCCGTTCAACTTTCCGTTGGTGCTGTCCATGCGCTCGGTTGCTCCTGCGCTTGCCGCTGGCAATGCCGTGGTGCTCAAGCCTGACCCGCAGACGCCGATCAGTGGCGGTTTTCTGATTGCCAGGCTGTTCGAGGAAGCAGGGCTGCCCAAAGGGCTGTTGCATGTGTTGCCGGGGGCGGCGGATGCGGGCGAAGCGCTGTGCCGCGACACCAATGTACAGATGATCACGTTTACCGGTTCAACTGCGGCCGGACGCAAGGTTGCCGAGGCTGCCGGGCGCAATCTGAAGAAAGTGTCGCTGGAATTGGGAGGCAAAAACCCGCTGGTCATTCTCGAAGACGCCGACCTTGATCTGGCTGCCAGCAATGCAGCGTTCGGAGCCTGGCTCCATCAGGGGCAGATCTGCATGGCCACCGGCCTGATTCTGGTTCACGAATCGATTGTCGCCGATCTTACCCGCAAGCTGGCAGACAAGGCGCGGGCGTTGACGGTCGGTAATGCGGCACGCGGGGAAGCTGCGTTGGGGCCGCTGATCAATAAACGCCAGTTGCAGCACGTCCACCAGGTGGTCAGCGACAGCCTGCAAGCCGGTGCGCAGCTGGAAACCGGCGGCGAATATGAGGGCCTGTTCTATCGCCCTACAGTGCTCAGCGGCGTGAAGCCCGGTATGCGTGCCTTCGAGGAGGAGATTTTCGGCCCGGTGGCCGTTGTGGTCAGCTTTTCCACCGATGAGGAAGCCATTGAACTGGCCAATCGCTCTGAATATGGTCTGGCCGCTGCCGTTATTTCCCCGAATGTGGGCCGCGCCACGGCGATTGGCGACCGACTGCGGTGCGGCATGCTGCACATCAATGACCAGACCGTGGCCGATGAGTGCATCAACTCGTTCGGCGGGCGCGGAGCGTCGGGCAACGGCTGCAGCGCAGGCAGCCCTTCAGACTGGGAGGAGTACAGCCAGTGGCAGTGGGTGACGGTAAAGAATCAGGCGCCGACCTATCCATTCTGAGTGTGCCCGGGCTTCTATGCTTTATTGCAAGTAGCGATGTGATGCAGCGACAAAACGTGATCCAACAACAATAAGAGCGCGTGACTATGAACCTGAATAATAAAACACTGATCGTTACGGGTGTGTCCTCCGGAATTGGCGCTGAGCTGGCGAGGGTGGCGCGCTTTCAAGGTGCCAGAGTGATTGGCATCGATCGCCATGAACCGCAACTGACCGTGGACGGATTCTTCCAGGCGGACCTGGCTGATCCTGACAGTATCAATGCGCTGGTCGAGCGCTTGCCCAGGCAGATCGACGCCTTGTGCAACATCGCCGGCGTGCCTGGCACTGCGCCGGTTCAGGCGGTTGCCCGAGTCAATTACCTGGGGCTGCGCCATCTGACCCAGTGTCTGCTGCCGCGCATGGCCCCGGGCGGCAGTATCGTCAACGTATCGTCGATACTCGGTGACCAATGGGCTAAACGGCTGGAACTGCACAAGGCGCTGGCCGCCACTGAAAGCTATAGCGAAGGGCAGGCGTGGCTGGCAGCCAATCCGGTCGCTCAGGAGACCTGCTACCAGTACTTCAAGGAGGCGCTGATTGTCTGGAGCTTTCAGCAGTCGCAAGAGTGGTTTCGCGAGCAGTCGGTGCGTGTCAACTGCGTCGCGCCGGGCCCGGTGTTCACACCTATTCTGGGGGATTTTGTCAGCATGGTCGGCCAGGAACGGGTTACCCGTGACGGCTTGCACATGAAGCGTCCTGCGCTGGCCGACGAGGTGGCCGAGGTGATTGCGTTTTTGTGTTCCGACGCATCGCGCTGGATCAACGGTGTCAACTTGCCGGTAGACGGAGGGCTGGCAGCTTCTTACGTGTAATGGCTGCAAGCGGTGCAACCCCGACGACACGCTCGTGGCGTCGGGGATATTGAAAAACAACAACAATAAGTACAGGAATCACAAGATGCCCAAGTCTATCTTGCGTACCGTTGCGACCGTATCAATCATCGGCCTTTCATCAACCGTCCATGCCTATGACTTGCCCGGCCTTAATCTGGGCAACACCAGCTTCTACGACGGATCGCCAGCTCCGGCAGGGCCAGGCTGGTATCTGGAGGAGTACCTTAACTACGCCAGGGCCGATCGCTTCAATGACGTGAATGGCGACAAACTGCAACTTCCCAAGCAGGATGTGGATGTACTGGCCGTGACCACGCAGCTGATTTACGTCGGCCAGCCTTTGGCCAATGGCGCGATGCCGGGTATTACCGCAATCAACACGTCGCTGGCGCATGCCGACGTGGACGATGGTCTGGATAACACCGTGCTGAGTTCGCGCGCAGGGTTTGGTGATGTGATCATCGGCCCGTTTCTGCAATTACCGACGATCACTCGTGCTGACGGCAGCCCGCTGTTGACCCAGCGTATCGAGGCGGACATTGCGATCCCGGTTGGTGCCTACAATCGCAATCGCTCGATCAACCCTGGCAGCAACTTCTGGTCGTTCAACCCGTACTACGCCGCGACTTACTGGTTTTCCCCAAAATGGTCGGCCAGCGGACGTTTCATGTACTTGTGGAACGGCAAGAACGACGACCCGCAAGCCGGGTTCGGCAATGTCTCCGACACTCAGGCAGGTCAGGCGCTGCATGCCAACCTGACCGTGCAATACGCAGTGACCGAACAGCTCTCGCTGGGTCTCAATGGCTACTGGCTCAAGCAGTTCACGGACACCCAGGTGGATGGCCATGATGTCAGTGGCCGCAAGGAAAAAGTCTGGGCCATCGGCCCCGGCTTCCTGTATGCCTTCAGCAAGGAGAACGTCCTGACGGTCAACAGCTACTTCGAACAGGGCGCGGAAAACCGCACCGAAGGCAACAAGCTGGTGCTGAATTTTCTGCACAAGTTGTAAGGCATTACTCGTCTTATAGCTATCGGCCAATGCGTAGTGTGCAGTTCCTGGCGCTACGCAGAGTGCTCGGCGTTATCCAGATGACTATCGTGCCAATGCTCCGCGTTGGCATGCATTGGGTGACGCTCCGCGTCACAAATCTGCAGCCTTGCGCGGTATCAAGGGCGAAGCAGTCTCAGGCTTTGGTGCTGCCTGTATCTCGGGCCGGATTGAATGATGAATCACGGCTGCAATGTGACGCAGAGCGTCACGAAATGCATTACCACGCGGAGCGTGGGAACGAGAACTATCGGGATTTCAGCTATGTTTTCGGGCTCTTCAAGACTTGTGCATGACGATGGACATAGCGACCTGATCACCTCGACTCCGCAGCCTTGAGCTCACGCTTCTTGAGGGCGACCGACCTGGACAGCACCGTGATCGCCGCCAGTGCGGCAATCACCAGGCCGGGTGAGGTGGCCAACAGTACGCCAGCAGTTCCCGCACCGGCTCCGAGCAGATGCCCGACAGCCAAAGGGCCGGCCACAGAGCCGAGGCGGCCGATGGCTACCGCAGCGCCGACACCGGTGGCACGTACCGAAGTCGGGTACGAAGGAGGAGCCAACGCATACAGCACCAGTTGCGCAGCCATGACAAATACCCCGGCAGCAAACCCGGCAATTGCCATCGGCACGATGCCGACCGACACGCCCACGCCCGCCAACGCAGCCAGCAAACCGGCGTAGACGAACAGCACGACCTTGGTGCCGTTGCAGCGATCCAGCAACAGCCCGCCCAGTAGCGAGCCCAGCGCGCCGCCAATATTGAACAGCATCTGCACCAGGCCCGCCTGAGGTTTGCTGAAACCCTGGCCGATCAACAGCGACGGCAGCCAGTTGAGCAGCATGTACATGACGGTCAGGGTAAAAAAGTAGCCGACCCACAAGGCCAGTGTCGTGCGAGCTCTGCCTTCACCGAACAGTGCGCTGGCACTTGAATGCCGCACAGCGCTGGCAGTCGTCTGCTGTTTAAAGGCGCTGGAATCGGGCAGTAACAGGATCATCAACGGGACCACCAGCAGTGGCACCAGACCACCGATGATGAAAGTTGTCTGCCAGTGCTCGCTGGCAAACATCGCGACCACCGCAGCCAAGGCTCCGCCCAGCGGAACGCCCGCATACATGACGCTGATGGCGAGCCCGCGATGGCGTTCGCCGACAGCTTCGGCGCACAAGGCGATCAGGTTGGGCAGCGCAGCCCCCAGCCCCAGGCCGGTCATGAAGCGCACCAGCAACAGGGCAGAAAAGCTTTCGACATAAGCAGTGCTCAGCGAGAAGACCCCGAACAGCAGTACTGCGCTTACCAGAATCTTCTTGCGGCCGATGCGATCCGCAATCCAGCCGCCAAAAAAAGCGCCCGGCAGCAGCCCGATGATCCCTGCACTGAATACCCAGCCCATCATTTTCGGGTCAAGGGCAAAGCTTTGACGAAGTCCCGCCGCCGCCGTCCCGGCAGCCTGCAGGTCGAAACCTTCGATGAGTGCGACGATAAAACACAAGATGATGGTCAGCGTCGAACGACGCAACGAACTGTTCATGGCAAGCCTCATTGTTGTTTTTGTTGTGGAGAAAAGCCTGTTCCCGAGCGCCGACGAGGCGTTGTGACAGGTGTTGATCAAGGTAACAAAAATAACTAAAAAATGAATCCGGACCAATAATTCAATAAAATCAGGAATTAGTCTTTTTAAAACATTGAGTTAGGTAGGTATTTAAAGAGTGCTAGTCAAGTAGTTAACATTATTAATGTTCGATTATCGGTCAATCTGGATTGACGTCGATACGAAATCCTCCAATTCTCCTTCCACGGACCTGCGGCCAGCGCCGGACCGAATCCAAAAACAACAACAATAAGTGGACATCCAACATGCCAACGCTCACTCGTGGTGCAGCAACAGCTGTGTCAACTCTCTTTTTCCGTGGAAAAAATTGCGGTCTCGCGCTGGGCCTGCTGGGCGTCAGCGCTATACCTGACCTCGCACAGGCTCAGGGGCTTCTGGAGGACAGCCACGGCACCTTGACGCTGCGCAATTATTATATGGACCGTGATTACAAGGACGATGGTGCCAAAACAGCCACACGGGAGTGGGCGCAGGGGTTCATTATCAACGCCGAATCCGGCTTTACAGAAGGACCGGTGGGCTTCGGTCTTGATGCGCGAACGCTGGTGGGTGTAAAGCTTGATTCCTCGCCAGACCGCAGCGGTACCGAGCTATTGCCGGTATCGGCCAGCGACGGACGGGCTGCTGACGAGTATTCACGACTGGCGCTGACCGGCAAACTTAAATTCCGCGAAACCACAATCAAGACGGGCGACGTGTCGATTTTTCTGCCGTTTGCTTTCGCCAGCCCCTCGCGCCTGTTGCCACAGACCTTTCGGGGCACGACGCTGACTTCAAAGGACATCGAAGGCTTGACCTTCAATGCCGGCTATATCGACCGGGTCAACAAGCGCGACTCCAGCAACTATCAGGCGATGACCATCGCGTCGCCGAACCGGCGCTTCAATGGTGCAGCAACGTCATCGCACATGGTTTATGCCGGGGGCGACTATCAGGTCAACAAGGAGCTCAGCGTACGCGCGTATCACGCTGAAGTGGCTGATCTTTATACTCAGAACACGCTCGCACTATTGCACAAAATGGCAATCGGCGATGGCGTGCTGACCACTGATCTGCGCAGCTTTTTCAGTAGCGACACGGGCAGCGCGAAAGCCGGAGAAGTGGATAACCAGAACCTGTCGGCGCTGTTGGGCTACAAGTGGGGAGGACACAGCGTCAGTCTTGGCTATATGCATTCGAGCGGCGATACCGCTACACCCTATGTATCGGGTACCGAACTGATGGGGTTGAGCGAGATGACCATGAGTTCTGATTTTCTCAATGCCAGGGAGCGTACCTGGCAAGCCATTTACGACTATGACTTCACTGCCGTGGGGCTTGTCGGGTTACGCAGTCGCCTGCGTTATGTGCGCGGCGACAACATCGAACTGGCCGCTTTCAATGCCGATGATCGCAAGGAGCGTGAGTTTCAGATGGAGCTGGGCTACGTCGTTCAGAGCGGCCCGCTGAAGAATATAGGCCTGCTGGCGCGCAAGTCGATCTATCGCAACGACTTCCCCGCAGGCGCCGCCTTTCGCGATGAAAACCAGACGCGCTTTATTGTCCAGTACAGCTTGCCGCTTTGGTAATCAGCCCGTCATCGACGGCAAAAATCGCCGTCGATGACGGATTTTTACGATTGGTAAACCTTTTTCAGCAGCCTGAGAAGGTCCTGACGTTCCTGGTTATTCAGCGCTGAAGTGGAATCGAGGTCACTGTCGATGGCGATCTGTTTCAGTTCGCGCAGCAATGTCTCGCCGCTCTTGCTGAGGAAGATGCCATACGAGCGTTTGTCCGGCTTGCAACGAACCCGCACGGCCAGCGCGCGTTCTTCGAGTTTGTTCAGCAAGGGGACGACCTGGGGTGGCTCGATTGCCAGAGCCTTGGCCAGATCCGCCTGCATGAGGCCGGGGTTTTGCTCAATGATCGCCAGCGCCGAGAACTGCGCCGGGCGCAGGTCGTGGGCGGAAAGACGTCCGATCAGGTTCTGGAACAGCTTGAGCTGTGCCCGGCGCATGGCATAACCGATCAGATCATCCAGCGCAGAATCCGTTGGCAAAGCTGCTTCGGCAACCTGTGCGGAGGCCTGGCAAATGTCGGCAATGTCGGATGGCTTGGCCATTGAAAGTGCAGTCCTTTTGATGGGGTGGGTCAATCAGCCGATCAGTTTGCCGAGGTTAGCGAACGATAGCTATGGGGTATACGTCACTGTGACCAGTGTATGCAGGCGGAGTGCCGACTTTTTAATTAATACCGATAACAGTTAATTGACATAACTATATTTGCCGTTTAGCTTTGAGCTATCGTCAAGCCAAGAACAAGAGAGTATCGCCATGAGCAAGTACGAAGGTCGCTGGAAAACCGTCAAGGTCGAGATCGAGCAAGGCATCGCGTGGGTCATCCTCAATCGGCCTGAAAAGCGCAATGCCATGAGCCCGACCCTGAACCGTGAAATGATCGATGTGCTGGAAACACTCGAGCAGGATCCCGACGCAGGTGTTCTGGTGTTGACCGGTGCGGGCGAGGCCTGGACTGCCGGCATGGACCTCAAGGAGTACTTTCGTGAGGTGGACGCCGGACCGGAGATTCTTCAGGAAAAAATCCGTCGCGAGGCCTCCCAGTGGCAATGGAAGATGTTGCGCATGTACGCCAAACCGACCATCGCAATGGTCAACGGCTGGTGTTTCGGTGGGGGCTTCAGCCCGCTGGTGGCATGTGACCTGGCGATCTGCGCCGATGAAGCGACCTTCGGGCTGTCGGAAATCAACTGGGGTATACCGCCTGGCAACCTGGTGAGCAAGGCTATGGCCGATACCGTGGGTCATCGCCAGTCGCTTTACTACATCATGACCGGCAAGACCTTCGATGGTAAGAAAGCCGCTGAAATGGGGCTCGTCAATGAGAGCGTGCCGCTGGTACAACTGCGTCAGGTGACCATCGACCTGGCCCTCAATCTGCTGGAAAAGAACCCGGTGGTACTGCGCGCCGCCAAGCACGGCTTCAAGCGCTGCCGCGAACTGACCTGGGAGCAGAACGAAGACTACCTGTATGCCAAACTCGATCAGTCACGCCTGCTGGACAAGGAAGGCGGGCGCGAGCAAGGCATGAAGCAATTCCTCGACGACAAGAGCATCAAGCCAGGGCTGGAAGCTTATAAGCGGTAACAAGCTACAAGCGTGAGGCTTTGACTTGAGGCTTGTATTTCAAGGTTTGAGGCTGCTCTTGAACAACAATAACAAAGAGGAATGATCATGCTGGACGTGCCCCTGCTGATCGGCGGCCAGTCGTGCCCCGCCCGTGATGGACGTACATTTGAACGCTGCAACCCGGCGACAGGCGAAGTGGTTTCGCGTGTGGCCGCAGCGACCCTGGAAGATGCCGATGCGGCAGTCGCGGCTGCTCAGGCTGCGTTCCCCGCCTGGGCGGCGCTGGCACCCGGCGAGCGTCGAGCGCGTCTGCTCAAGGCTGCCGAGCAGTTGCAGGCGCGCAGTGGTGAATTTATCGCTGCCGCTGGCGAAACCGGCGCAATGGCTAACTGGTATGGCTTCAACGTACAGCTGGCCGCCAACATGCTGCGCGAAGCCGCGTCGATGACCACGCAGATTAACGGTGAAGTCATTCCCTCCAATGTGCCCGGCTGCTTTGCCATGGCGCTGCGCCAACCCTGCGGCGTGGTGCTCGGCATCGCACCGTGGAATGCGCCGGTGATTCTTGCTACCCGCGCCATCGCCATGCCGCTTGCCTGCGGTAACACCGTGGTGCTCAAGGCATCGGAGCTCAGCCCTGCAGTGCATCGGCTGATCGGTCAGGTATTGCAGGACGCCGGGCTGGGCGATGGTGTCGTCAACGTGATCAGCAATGCGCCTGCCGATGCTGCGGCGATTGTCGAGCGTCTGATCGCCAACCCGGCCGTGCGTCGAGTCAATTTCACCGGTTCGACCCATGTGGGGCGTATCGTCGGTGAGCTTTCGGCACGCCATCTGAAACCGGCACTGCTTGAGCTGGGTGGCAAGGCACCGTTTCTGGTGCTGGACGACGCTGATCTGGACGCGGCGGTGGAAGCGGCCGCGTTTGGGGCCTATTTCAATCAGGGCCAGATCTGCATGTCCACCGAACGGTTGATCATTGATCGGAAGGTGGCGGATGCCTTTGTTGCGAAACTCACCGCCAAGATCGAAACGTTGCGTGCCGGCAACCCGGATGACAGTGAGTCGGTGCTGGGGTCGCTGGTAGATGTCGGGGCTGGCACGCGCATCAAGGCGTTGATCGACGACGCCGTGGGGCTGGGCGCAACGCTGGTGATTGGCGGGCAGTTACAGGGCAGCATTCTGCAACCGACGCTGCTCGATGGCGTGACTGACACCATGCGCCTGTACCGCGAAGAGTCCTTCGGGCCGGTGGCTGTGGTGATCCGTGGCGACGGTGACGAGGCGTTGCTGCGGCTGGCCAATGATTCGGAGTTCGGCCTCTCGGCGGCGATTTTCAGTCGCGACACCAGCCGCGCTCTGGCGCTTGCGCAGCGAGTCGAGTCGGGGATCTGCCACATCAACGGACCGACTGTGCACGATGAGGCGCAAATGCCTTTTGGCGGGGTCAAGTCCAGCGGGTACGGCAGTTTCGGCGGCAAGGCTTCTGTCGAGCATTTTACCCAGTTGCGCTGGGTGACCTTGCAAAACGGGCCGCGGCACTACCCGATCTGAATCCTCCGGTGCCGGCGTCGCCGAACTGTTGCAAAAAACCGTGTCGCCGGTAAGTCAGGCATAACAATAACAAGGCTGCAGCCTGTGCTGCTACGCTCGCCCCGAACCGCTGCAAGCCGTTGGGTGTCTGCGTACCTTGATGGAGAGAACGCACGTGAGTTCCGATATCAGATCATCAACGCTGCACAGTGAAGATAGCTCACCACGCTATCGCCAGGTCTCCATCGGTCACCCGCACATCGAGGTGCGGGAAGAGCAGGGCATTTTGCATATGCGTGCCCTGGAACCACTGGCGCAATTGCCCGATCGCTTGCTCGACCGATTGGTGCACTGGGCCAGCATCCGTCCGCAGCAAACCTTTATTGCCGCCCGCGACAGCCGTGACGGCTGGCGCAAGGTCAGTTACGCCGACATGCTCACAGACGTTCGCGCCATTGCGCAGAGCCTGTTGGCGTATGGGTTGTCCGCCGAACGGCCGTTGGCGCTGCTCTCGGGTAACGACATCGAGCATTTGCAGCTTGCACTGGGTGCCATGTACGCGGGGATTCCCTATTGCCCGGTATCGCCAGCGTATTCAGTCATGTCCCAGGATTTCGCCAAGCTGCGGCATGTTTGCGAAGTGTTGCAGCCAGGGCTGGTGTTTGTCAGCGAAGCCGCGCCGTTTCAGCTCGCCATTGATGCGGTCATTCCAGCGGATACGCCGATCATCACTGTACGCGGACAACTCGCTGGCAGGCCTCCACTGAGTTTCGCCAGCCTGTTCGATCAGCCGGGCGGGCGTGAAGCCGAGGCGGCTTTTCTGGCCAGTGGGCCGGACAGTATCGCCAAGTTCCTGTTCACCTCGGGCTCGACCAAACTGCCCAAGGCCGTAGTGACCACGCAGCGCATGCTGTGTGCCAATCAGCAAATGCTGCTGCAGACATTTCCGGTGTTCGGCGAAGAGCCGCCCGTGCTGGTCGATTGGCTGCCGTGGAATCACACCTTCGGCGGCAGCCATAACCTCGGTATCGTGCTCTACAACGGTGGCACGTTCTATCTGGACAACGGCAAACCGACCGTTCAGGGCTTTGCCGAAACCCTGCGCAACCTCAAGGAAATCTCGCCGACGGCCTACCTGACCGTGCCCAAAGGCTGGGAAGAGCTGGTCAACGCGCTGGAGCAGGACGCCGAACTGCGTGAGCGATTCTTCTCGCGCATGAAACTGTTCTTCTTCGCCGCTGCCGGCCTGTCGCAAAGTATCTGGGATCGCCTTGACCGTGTCGCCGAGCAGCATTGTGGCGAGCGTATTCGCATGATGGCGGGGTTGGGCATGACCGAGGCTGCGCCTTCCTGCACGTTCACCACCGGACCGCTGTCGATGGCTGGCTATATCGGCTTGCCTGCGCCCGGTTGCGAAGTGTGTCTGGTGCCGGTGGACGGCAAGCTGGAAGGCCGTTTCCGCGGTCCGCACATCATGCCCGGCTACTGGCGCTCGCCGCAGCAGACTGCCGACGTATTCGACGAAAACGGTTTTTATTGCTCCGGCGATGCGATCAAGCTCGCCGATCCTGCGGCACCCGAGCTGGGCCTGATGTTCGACGGGCGTCTGGCCGAGGACTTCAAACTGTCGTCCGGCGTGTTTGTAAGTGTCGGACCCATGCGCAACCGTGCAGTGCTGGAAGGCTCGCCGTACGTGCAGGATGTGGTCATCACCGCGCCTGATCGCGAATGCCTGGGTGCGCTGGTGTTTCCAAGGTTGCATGAATGTCGCCAATTGGCCGGGCTGGATACACAGGCTTCTGATGCGCAGGTGTTGGCCAGTGCGCCGGTACGCGCGTGGTTCGGCGAATGGCTGACCCGCCTGAATCAGGGTGCAAATGGCAATGCCAGCCGCCTGGAGTGGATCGTGCTGCTTGACGAACCCGCGTCTATTGACCGTGGCGAAATCACCGATAAGGGTTCGATCAACCAGCGTGCGGTGCTGCAGTGGCGGGCAGAAACAGTCGAAGCGCTTTATCGTGATCAGTCCCCGGACAAAATCAGTGCCGAGCCGACGGCATGAGCAGCGGCGGGCAATATCTGGCGTTCAGCGACGTGGCCATTGTCGACGCAGTGCGTACGCCGTGGGTCGATCTGGGCGGCGCTCTGGGGCATATTTCACCCATCGATCTGGGTATAAAGGTCGGTCGTGAGGTTCTGGCGCGTGCTGCCATTCAGCCTGATCAGGTCGACAGCGTGCTGGCTGGCTCAATGGCGCAAGCCAGTTTCGATGCGTACCTGCTGCCCCGGCATATCGGCCTGTACAGCGGCGTCGCGCAAAGCGTTCCGGCGCTGGGCGTGCAACGCATCTGCGCCACAGGTCTCGAACTGTTGCGTCAGGCTGCTCAGCACGTGAGTGAAGGCGGGCAGATGGCGCTGTGCGTTGCTGCCGAATCGATGTCGCGCAACCCGATTGCGGCCTATACCCATCGCGACGGTTTCCCGCTGGGCGGTGCCGTGCAGTTCAAGGACTTTCTCTGGGAAGCGTTGTACGACCCGGCACCGGCAATGGACATGATCGCTACGGCGGATAATCTTGCAAAACGTTACGGCTTGAGCCGTGAAGCCGTCGACGGTTATGCATTGCTCAGCCATCAGCGCGCACTGCAATCGCAGCTTGGCGGCCAATGGGCTGGCGAAATTGTGCCGGTCAACAGCCAGCGCTTTGAGCTGGAGGGGTATCAGCCGCGCGGAATCGAGTTGCCGCGAGGGGTTGAAACGGTTACGCGGGACAGCCATCCGCGAGCGACCACCCTGGCGGCTTTATCCCGTTTGCGCGCCATTCATGCTGATCGTGTGCAGACCGCAGGCAACAGCTGTGCGGTGGTCGATGGTGCGGCAGCGGCGTTGGTGGGCAGCGCTTCGCAGTCACAAAGGCAGGTACTGGCGCACCTGCTGGCCAGTGCTGTGATTGGCGTCGCTCCGGAGTTCATGGGCATTGGCCCGACGCCTGCCATCCAGCTGTTATTGCAGCGCAGCGGGCTGGCGCTGAGCGACATTGGCCGGCTGGAAATAAACGAAGCGCAGGCGGCCCAGATGCTGGCGGTGACACAAACGCTGGAACTGGACAACGAACGACTCAACTGTCTGGGCGGTTCACTGGGCCTGGGCCATCCGTTGGCAGCCACCGGGTTACGTCTGGTCATGACCCTGGCCCGGCAATTGCGCGAAAAAAACCTGCGCTACGGGATTGCCGCAGCCTGCGTAGGCGGCGGGCAGGGCATGGCGCTGCTGATCGAGAATCCGGCATTTATTGCCCGCTGAGCCTGCCCCCCTTATCCATGACTCGAAAACGACACTCAGCCATTTAAAGCGCTGCACTTGACGCAGGTCATCCTTTAGCGCTTGACCGAATTGAAGTGAACAGTGACTCTCGCGTCTCTCAACACTACGGAACCCGTCTATGCGTGCCCTCGCTGAGCTTTCTTTCGATTTCGTCTGGCATTTGATGTTCACGGATGACGATCAGCTCGACCAGGATCTGGCGGTACGCTCGCTGGAAAATCTGTCTGACTACTTTTCGGCGATGTCCGACGAAGAGAAAAGAGCGTTCATCGCTGTGGCGCATGAACGCAAGGCCCGTCTTTTTGCAGTGCCCGATGCCGATGGCTACTCGCCAATGCTGCACGCCACTGAAGACCAGGCGCAGTTTCTTGATCATGTGGTGTCCGGACAATTCTTCCAGCAGTTTGAAGAGCCCGCGGCTGTTTATGCCAGCGACCGCGTGGTACCGATCCGCAGCAGCTGAGCTACCGGCTAGTTGCGTGCAGTTTCCGGCAATCTGGCAATCACCTTGATTTCAATAATTCCTGCCCGGCTCAACGCCGCGCCGACAGCTGCTGCGGTGCCAGAAACGCATCGTGAAAATAGTTACGAAACGCTTGCATCGCCGGGCTCAACTCGCGCTCGCGGTGCCAGGCCAGGCCGACGCTCATTGGCGTTACCGAGTCGGTGACAGTCAACGTTTCAATACGTTTGCCTTCAAGCGACCAGGGACGATGCACCAGGTCGGAGAGAATCGCCACGCCGCTGCCGTTGGCGACCATGCTGCGCACTGCCTCCACGGAGCTGGTGCGCACTCTGACATTGGGTCGTTGGCCGGCCAGTTCCCAGTAGCGCATTGCACTTTGCTCCGCTTCGTCGACGGTCAGCAGGATATAGGGCTCTTGTGCTACATCGGCAAGGCTCACGGCGGCGCGCTGGCACAGCGGGTGATGGCTGGACAGCCATAGACGGCGTTCGGAGTTGAACAGTGTCTCCGAAACGATATCCGGGTGAGTGATGTTGGCTGTCAGCACCACCGCCATATCGAAGCGCCCCTCCAGCAGACCCTGTTCGATGGCTTGCCGTTCGCGTTCATGAACCTCGATGGCTACATCGGGGTGCCAATGTTCCAGACGTTGCAGGTGGTGAGGCAGAAAGTAGCCAATCACGGTGTAGCTGGCGGCCAAGCGCAATACGCCGCTGGCGCGAATATCGGGTAGCGGGCTGTTCAGCGCATCATCGACGCTGCGCAGGATCACGTAGGCGCGGTTGAGAAAATGTCGACCCGCTTCGGTCAGGCTCATGCCCTGAGCCGAGCGCTGGAACAACAGCGTGCCGAGCATGCTTTCCAGTTCCTTGATTGCCGTGGTCACCGCAGACTGGGAGATGTTCAGGTGAATGGCCGCCTGCGAGATTTGCCCGATCTCGGCCGTTGCCACGAAATAACGAACCTGGCGCAACGTCAGGGACATAAGCACTCCAATTGGTGGGTATCTGTTTTTCAGAAGATGATGTATCTGTAAATAGATCTACCCAAGGGGTGCGAGCGAATCTAACGTGTTTTGCAGGAAGCCGGATAGCTTCTTTTCCGGATTGACCCTTGACTCGATAGCCTCAGGAGCAAACGCCATGCAGGTGGATTTCAACTCGGACATGGGTGAAAGCTTCGGCGCGTGGACCATTGGTGACGGCGTCGATAACGAATTGATGGCCTTCATCAGTTCCGCCAACGTCGCTACCGGTTTTCACGCGGGTGACCCCGGCACGATGCGCCGTACCATAGAACAGGCGAAACAGCTGGGCGTTGCCATTGGCGCGCACCCCGGGTTCCGCGATCTGGTCGGCTTCGGACGGAGGCACATCAACGCAGCGCCGCAGGAGCTGGTCGATGACATGCTCTACCAGCTGGGTGCATTGCGTGAGCTGGCGCGGGTTCAGGGCGTGACATTGCAGCATTTCAAACCCCATGGGGCGCTGTATATGCACCTTGCCCGGGATGAAGCCGCTGCCCGTCTGCTGGTGGAAAACCTTCAGCGCCTGGAGCCTGAATTGCTGCTTTACTGCATGCCCGGTTCGGTTATCTGCAAGATCGCTCAGGAACTCGGTCAGCCGGTCATTCGCGAGTTCTACGCTGATCGCGACTACGACTTGAGCGGCTCCATCGTCTTCACCCGTAATGTGCGTGCGCATGACCCGGCCGAGGTCGCGGCACGCGTGGTTCGCGCGTGCCAGCAAGGTCTGGTGCGCACCGTTGAGGGCGAGGACCTGAGCATTGAATTCGATTCGATTTGCCTGCACAGCGACACGCCGGGCGCTCTGGCCCTTGCCGAAGCGACCCGCAAGGCGCTGGACGCTGCCGGGATCACGGTGCGTAAGCCGCGCTGAGTCAAATGGCATCGTGTGCACAGACACAGGAGCCACGTTACTGATATTCGCCTGCCGTTCTACAACAAATTCAACAAGGAACAGACATGGCTGATCCGATTCGCTACAGCTTTGGCGCTGATGAACACCTGTTCGCGGAGGTCAGCGAGAGTATGTCGCTGGAGGCCTTTTTCAAAGGGCTGGCGGTGACCCGTGCGGTCGAGCGTCTGGAACTGGACGGTGTACTGGACGTATGCCTGGCCAACGCGTCCTTCCAGATTCGCTTCGACCCGGACCGTATTGCACCGCATGCCTTGCTTGAGGCAGTGAGAGCGGCCGAGGCCGATGCAGTGGCCGAACGTACGCTGCAAACCCGCATCATCGAGATTCCGGTGCTTTACAACGATCCGTGGACCCATGAAACCCTGATGCGTTTTCGTGACCGCCACCAGGATCCGGGTTCGACGGACCTGGAATACGCTGCGCGCATCAATAACCTGGCGGATGTCGATGCTTTCATTGCTGCTCATAGCGGCGCGCCGTGGTTCGTCTCAATGGTCGGTTTTGTGGCTGGTCTGCCATTCATGTTTCAGATGGTCGAACGCGAGCGCCAACTGCAAGTGCCCAAATACCTGCGGCCACGTACCGATACACCCAAGCTTACGCTGGGTCACGGCGGCTGCTTCGGCTGTATCTACTCGGTGCGCGGAGCGGGTGGCTACCAGATGTTCGGCGTTACGCCCGCGCCGATCTACGATCCGCAGCAGGGTCTGGCTTATCTGAAAGAGCACATGGTGTTTTTCCGGCCGGGCGACATCGTCCAGTTCAAACCGGTTGATCGGGACACCTATGATGCGGCCGTTGCAGAGGTCGAAGCCGGGCGCTTCGATTTGCGGATTCGTCCGGTCGAGTTTTCCCTGGATGCCTTTCTGGCTGATCCCGCTGGTTATCCCAAGTCGTTGCAGGAGGTGCTGGCATGATCAAGGTGCTCAAACCCGGTCTGGCGACCTCGGTGCAGGATCTTGGCCGCGAAGGCTATTACCACCTGGGCATTCCGCCCTCCGGTGCGCTTGACCAGTACGCGCTCAGCGCTGCCAATCAACTGGTTGGCAACCCACCCGGTGCCGCCGGGCTTGAATGCACATTGCTGGGGCCGGAGCTGGAGTTCCAGTGCGATACATTGGCGGCGGTCTGTGGTGCACACATGGCGGCGCGCCTCGACGGTGTGGAAATGCACCACGACACCGCCTTTGCGGTAAAAGCCGGACAGGTGCTGCGTTTCGACTTCCCCAAGGACGGCGCGCGCACCTATCTGGCGGTTGCCGGGGGGATTGATGTGCCGCTGGTGCTGGGCAGTCGGTCGACTTACACGCTGGGTGCGCTTGGCGGTTTTCAGGGCCGCCGACTGATGGCTGATGACCAGTTGCCAATAGGCATTCCCGGCGGCAAGGGGCGGGCTGGGGCGAGCTTGCCGATGGCTTTGCGCCAGTCTTTGGGTGGGGAATTGTATTTGCGTGTGGTGCCGGGCCTGTATTACGAACGTCTGACCGAATTCGCAGCCACCAGCTTTTTCTCAGAGTCCTGGAGCGTAGGCTCGGAAGCCGACCGCATCGGTTATCGCTTCAAGGGGGGCAGGGCGTTGACGTTCCAGCCCAGGGAGCAGCCTTTCGGGGCAGGCTCCGATCCATCGAATATCGTCGACAGCTGCTACCCGATCGGTTCGATTCAGGTGCCTGCCGGGCTGGAGCCGATTGTCTTGCACCGTGACGCGGTGTCTGGCGGAGGCTACGCGATGATCGGCACGGTGATCAGCGCCGACCTCGACCTGATCGGTCAGATGCAGCCCAACCAGAAGGCTCGATTCGTGGCGGTAACGCTGGAGGAGGCTCTCGAAGCGAGAAAGTCGTACAAAAAGAAGTTGGCGTGCCTGAGCAAACTGTTTCCTTCATAGAAGCGGTCAAAGAGCCTGCAGTTGCTCAAACATTTTCGTACGGCACACATCGAGTATTTCGTCTGCCAGTGGCGAGTCGTTCGGGCAACTGCGCGATAGCAGCAGCGCGCCCAGTGCATGGGCAAACATATCGATGGTGTTTGCCCGCGCCTGTTTCCATTCGTTGTCGCCAGGAGACGTGCCTGCCGGAGCCAGGGCGGCAAGTATGCTCTCGATACCCTCGGCGAAGGTTGCCTTGACGTCGTCTGACTGACGTGCGGCATCAGCGCTGAGTGCGGCCATCGTGCAGCCGGTGCCTGGGTTGTCCCGGTGCTCTCTGGACAGGTAGTACTCGATGAACTGCGCAGGATCGACGTCTTTCGATTGCTCCACGGTGCGCGAGATGGCGCAGGCTGCCGATTCGGCCATCAGGTCGGACTTGGAGCCGAAGTGCTTGTAGAACCCGCCGTGGGTAAAGCCCGCCGCGGCCATCAGGTCTGCCACCCCGACACCGTCAAAGCCGTGCTCGCGAAACTGAACGGATGCCGTCTCGACAATGTGTGCCCGGTTGGCCTGGGCCTGCGCCTTGGTGACTCTCATGTGGTTTGCCTCTCTTGCCTGCTTGGTTTTTTCCCGTCCGGGTTCGGCAGGGTGTGAATATAGCATTGATGCTGACCGTCATCAAAATCGTTGACAGTTAAGATGCTGATCGTAATCATAACCGCTCAAAGCTACTGATAGCTGTCCACCTTGTTTCTCAGCAACAGGATCGCACCACGGGCGATCCTCAATCGGCAGGAGAAAACCATGAAATACAGAACGTTTGGCAAAACCGGGCTCAATGTTTCGCAATTGGCGCTGGGCACAGGAAACTTCGGCACGGGCTGGGGCTACGGTGCCGACCCGGTTGCCAGCAAGGCAATTTTCAACGCCTATGCAGAGGCGGGTGGCAACTTCATCGATACTGCAGACATTTATCAGTTCGGTCAGTCCGAAGAGTTACTCGGTACGCTGCTGGAAGGCCGACGCGATGATTTCGTGCTGGCGACCAAATTCACCAACGGCGCCTCGGCCAATCCCGGCCGACTGGCGATCGGCAACAACCGCAAGGCAATGGTCAGCTCTGTTGAGGCAAGTCTCAAGCGCTTGAAGACGGACCGCATCGACATCTATTGGGCGCACCACCCAGACGCTGTTACACCCATCGAGGAAATTGTCAGAGGGTTTGAAGATCTGGCGCGTGCAGGGAAAATCCTCTACGCAGGCCTGTCCAATTTCCCTGCATGGCGGCTTGCTCGCGCGGTTACGCTGGCCGAAATCAGCCGTGCATTACCGATTGCAGCCGCTCAGTTCGAACATAGCCTGGTGCATCGCGAGCCTGAGGCTGATCTTTTTCAGGCTTCTTACGCGCTTGGCCTTGGCGTCGTCACCTGGTCACCTCTGGGGGGTGGCATGCTGACCGGCAAATACCGCAAGGGGGAGAGCGGGCGCGCTGAGGGGTTTGGCGGCAAGGTGTTCCAGCCTGAGAACTCGGCGCAGCGCACCCGGATTCTCGATACTGTTCTGGCTGTTGCCCATGAGCTTGGTGTCAGCGCTGGTCAGGTAGCCATTGCCTGGGCAGGTTCGCACGGCGCTGTTCCTATCATCGGGCCCCGTTCGCACGAGCAGATTGCCGATAATCTGGGCGCCTTGTCGCTGACGCTGGCTGACGAACAGATTCAACGGCTCGATGCGGTCAGCAGTCTGGATCCCTCCGCTGGGCCAAGGTCGGCGGCTGATTGGTCGGATGAGACTCGCGCAAGGGGAGTGGCCTGAGTTGTTGGCCTGGCTCGGACAGTTGGTTGCCAGCCGCCAAATGAGCGGCTGGAGTCCTTCCAGGCGCAGCTTCGCCGTATGAATGCGGTGCTTGCGTGCCTTGGCGAAAGTGGTGATCTTCGCCTCAGCGTTGAAAGTGTTAGCGTATTCCCCGCGTTTTTCTTTGTAATGAGAAAGACCAAAATACCCGCAGTCTTGTCTATTCATCGTCCTTGAGCCTCGTAGGGTGATGAACGCCATCACCTTCCGTGCGCACAGCCCGTATTACTGAATGCCGATGAGCAGCCCTGGCTGTTCCATCAGGAGAGCACCATGCATCGAAAATTAATTTGCGCAGCACTGGCCATCCTGTCCGCCGCCACACTCACCACCTCCCTGGCCTACGGCGCGACCATCACCGAGCTCCCTGCAAGCGCCCCTGCCGACAGACCGGTAGGCAAGCTTGAACAGGTGCATGCCTTTTACGATGCGATGCCTACCGGTGTGACAGTTACTGAAGCCGGGCGAATTTTCGTCAACTTCCCTCGCTGGGGCGACAAGGTGCCTTTTACGGTGGGCGAGATTCGTGATGGCAAAGTGGTTGCCTACCCGGATCTGGCGGTCAACCGCGAGAATCCGAAGGACCCCGGCGACGGGCTGATCAGCGTGCAGAGTGTGGTGGCCGACGGCAAAGGACGCGTCTGGCTTCTGGACACTGCCGCACCGCAGTTTGCTGCTCCGCGTCCGGGTGGTGCCAAGCTGGTTGCGGTAGACCTGGCCACCAACCGAATCGTCAAGCGGCTGGTGTTTCCCGATAACGTCATATTGCCCAGCACTTATGTCAACGATATGCGCTTCGACTTCCGCAAAGGATCGCAGGGGACTGTCTATGTGACTGACTCTTCGGTAAGCGGTCCGGGTGCAATCATTGTCATGGACATTGCCAGTGGGCATGCCGTACGGCGCCTGAGCGGCGCGAAGTCGACGTCTGCCGACCCGGCTTTCGTGCCCGTGGTCGAGGGCGTGCCGGTGCTGGGTGATGGCCCGGACGGATCGCGCAAACCGGTTCACGTAGCCGCAGACGGCATTGCGCTGTCGGCCGATGGCAAGACGCTTTATTTCTCGCCACTGTCCAGCCGCCACCTGTACTCCGTCGCTACCGAGCTGTTGAACGACAGCGGTGTAAGTGAGCAGCAACTGGCCGCGGCTGTTGAGGACCTCGGTGAAAAGGGCGCCTCCGATGGTCTTGAGGCTGATGCAGACGGTGCTGTGTATGCAGGTGACTACGAGCACAATGCAATTCGCAAACGCCTGCCGAGCGGTGTATGGCAAACCGTGGCGCACGATCCTCGCATGCTGTGGCCTGATACGTTGTCTATCGGTCCGGATGGCTACCTGTATTTCATCGTCAACCAATTGCACCGTCAGGCCGGTTTCAATTCGGGCCACGACAAGCGTGCAAAACCTTATAGCCTGCTACGCGTGAAAGTCGACGCTGCGCCTGCACCCACTCATTGATCGAATTGAATACCGGAGCATTGATAATGAATACACCTGCAAAGCCGTTGGCCTTGATCGCCGTTCTGAAAGCCGTTGTGGGCAAAGAGTCCGCATTGAAAGAAGCATTATCAGCACTGGTGGAACCGTCCCGATCAGAGCCGGGCAATATCGAGTACACACTGTTCGAGGCGCGCGATGAGCACGGCACGTTTTACATGCGTGAATGCTTCAAGGATCAGGCAGCACTGGATGCGCACGTTGCCACGCCGCATTACCAACAGTTTGCAGCTGCAAGCGGCGAGTGGCTGGCAGAGCCACCGCAGCTGATATTTCTGGATCAGGTGTCTGGCTGATCTGGATAAGGGGCTCGGCACGTTCGAGCCCCTGTACGGCTACCCCAAACACGCTCTAACCCATGATGGGCACCATCTCTCAAGAGACAGGTATCATCATCCGTCATTGATCAAGGCAGACAATACCCCGGACATCACTATTATCAGTTGAATGCCTAGCAATACTGTCAGCCACTTCGGGCCTCTGCGAATAAACCAGTAGGCTGCATTGAGCACTGTCGAGATCAGGTTGGCGAACCACAGCACAGTAATCGCCAGCACTTTCTTCACCTGAAACCAGTCACTTTGCAGGCTTAGGAAAAAGAGGGCGAAACCGATGCCGATCACAACAACTGCGATGGACGCAAAACCGATGTATCTGCTTCGATAGAACCAGCTGAAAGGCATGCCCGTCTGGTTTTCCATTACGGGGTAAAGGTCTGCTGGTGTGTCATTGAAGTTCGGATGAGTTGCTTTTAACGGCGTAGCGGGGCCACCGATGACTTCAGGCTTGCCAGGATCGGTTTCAACAACCAGTAAGACATTGGGGCGGTCGTGGTCGGTGGGGGGGTTCGGGATCTTTTTATCCATTGTTTTCGCTTCCTCTGCAAGGTGCAAAGGTTATAACGAATGTTGTGACCAGCACGAGCGCTTGTGCACGCCGTCAACCAACCCTCAGGCAGCAGATACACCCCGTATCTGCCACCCACTCGGGTTTTAAAAGATATTGATCGGATAGCTGACAATGATCCGGTGCTCATCGGCATCACGCTGGCTGGCAAACTCGGTACGAAGTTGCGCATGGCGCAGTGCAACGCTGAGGTTTTTCGCCGGGCCGGACTGCACCACGTAACTCAGGGTCACGTTGCGTTCCCATTCCTTCTTGTCGCCGTCGGATGTCTGGATGTTCGAACCGCTTTCATACATGGCCAGGAAGTTCAGCCCGGGAACGCCAAGCCTGGCGAAGTCATAGCCGTAACGGACCTGCCAGGTGCGTTCTCCGGCGCGCTGAAACTTGCCGATCATGGATTCGGTCATGAAGTAAGCGGTTGATCCATCGCCCTGATTCAACCATACCGCGTCGCTGTCGCCGGTCACTGCCTGATAACCGGCAGCAAAGGTATGACCGTTGATGAGGTAGGTGAACTGGGCGCTGGACAGGCGGCTGTCGACTTCACCCTTGGTAACGCCGTTGCCGTAATAACCTACCGTGTAGAACGCCGGATCGTGACCGTTTGCACCGTCCGAGCGGTTGTCGAAGTGGCGCAGGTCGGTGCGCAGGGTGCCCGGGCCGAGTTGCATGTCGTATTTCAGTCCGAGAAAGTTCTGTTTGTAGAAGTTTTCCAGATTGCCGTAGTAATACTGCAAGGTCAGGTCTTTGGTCGGTTTGTAATCGACGCCTGCGTAGTAGAACTTGTTGACGAATTCGCCGGTCAGCGGGTTGTTGGCACCCGGAATCGACATGCCCATCTGGTTGGTCGAACCGCGGCCCATGACATGTTCCAGCTGGCCTGCGGTGAAAGTGAAGTCCTTCAAGTCGCCAGACTGAATCTGGCCGCCGCGAAAAGTTTGTTGCAGCATGCGATCAGTGGACATGACCACCGGCAGCATCGGCACCAGCGTGCCGTATTTCAACTCGGTTTTTGAAACGCGTGCCTTGAGCGTTGCGCCCAGGCTGCTGAACTCATCGACCGCGCGGCCGTCGCTGTCAGTCGGGAAGATATTGCCGTTGAACGCCGTGCTTTGCGGGTTGTAATGGCGGCCCTTGCCCGAGTCCAGGCGGATGCCCAACTGGCCCAGCGCATCGACGCCAAAGCCGACGGTGCCGGGCGTGTAGCCGGACTGGTAGTTGAGCATGAAGCCCTGGCCCCACTCCTGCGTGTAGTTCGGGTCGGCAGCACCGCTGCGGTTGTCTGCGTTGCTGAAGAAGTTGCGCGCCAGAATGCTGGCCTTGCTGTCTTCCAGAAAACCTTCGCCGAAGCTCTGCTGCGCGATCAGCAGGCCACAAAAGCCCGCAACGAAAGGGGTGGCGCGATTGATACGCTCCATCGGGTTCATCCTCATGCTGTCATTAAGTGTTGTGAGAGGCAGGGTCGGGCGGCAGTCAGGTTTCTTGTTGTTTTAAGAGGCGTGTTTTGCAGCTGAATCCGTTTCAGGTGTCGTTGTGCGAGGCGCTTGATACAGCGCGACGCGAGGTAAACGGGAAAGAACCACCAGTGCGAGTACGCCCAGTGCGGCGCAGATCAACAGCCCCGTACCGACTGCATGGGCGAGGGCAGTGCGAGCCAGCTGCAACGTGGTGTCGATATCTGTGGGCATGTGCTGCAGCAGGACCTGAGGGTCGGCCAGACGCGCTATTGCCTGCATCTGGCCTGCCGAGGCCAGTGCATGTTGCAGATTGGCGACGTACAGCAACTTGACCAGCACACCCATTGCGGCAGTGCCCAGCAAGCCGCCAACCAGTCGCAACGATTGAGTGAGTGCTGTGGCGATACCGAGAAATTGCCGCTCGGCAAGCGTCTGGGTGAATACAGTGAGGTTGAGCAGAATGAACCCCAGACCCAGCCCCGCCAGCAGAATCAGTCCCAGCAAGGTCGTGAACCCGGCGTGCAGTCCGACCAGTGCCAAGGCGATGCAGGCAATCGACAGGGCAATAAATCCGCCAATCGGTAACCAGTTGGGGTTTGCCAGACGCGTGACGATGCGACTGTTGACGATTGCGCCCAAAGTGATACTCAGGGCCAGCGGAGTGAGCAGCAGCCCGGCGTCCTGCGGCGAGTAGCCGTAGCTGCCCTGCAACAGCAGAGGCAGGTAAAACAGCAGGGTGAACATGATCGCACCGGCCAGCAGCGACATGATGAACAGCAGGCGGATGCTGCGATTGGCAAACAGCCCGGCGGGCAGCAAGGCGAACGCGCAACGGCGCTCTCTGAACCAAAGGCCGGTCAAGGCAATAACAGTGATAGCGCCGCACAGCAGGCTGATCGCCAGAGAGCGCTGACCGAGCCATTCAACGAACAATTGCAGGCTGCCCAGGCTCAGGACAATCAACACTGCGCCGATCCAGTCGAGCCTGATCGCACCGGCTGTTGGCGGGCGATACCAGGGTAAAAAGCGCCAGGCAAAAAACAACGCAATCACGCCCAGCGGCAGGTTCAGCCAGAACACCGAACGCCAGCCGAACTCGCCGGACAGGTAACCGCCCAACCCTGGGCCGATGGCATTGACCACGCTGAACATCGCACTCAGCAGCACCTGCCAGCGCAGCCGCTGACGGGTGTCGGGAAACAGCTCCGGCACACAGGCAAATGCCGTACCGATCAGCATCCCGCCACCGACGCCTTGCAGGGCCCGGCCAATGACCAGCACCAGCATGCTGTCGGCCAGCGCGCAGACCAGCGAAGCAACGGTGAAAATGACCGTAGCGGCCAGCACGAAAGGTTTACGCCCGTAGAAATCGCCCAGTCGGCCAAAGATCGGAATGGTCACAATGGACGCCAGCAGGTAGCCGGTGGCGACCCAGGCATACAGCTCGAAACCATCGAGTTCCGCGACGATGCTTGGCAATGCGTTGCCGATCACTGTCTGGTCGAGTGCGGACAGCATCAGCACCAGGGAAATGCCGAGCATGGCCAGCAGGGCCTGTTTGAAGGTCAGGGCCGGGTGGCTCGGCGTGGTCATGGCCAGGCGCTCAGCGCAACGCAGCGACAGCAGTCGCAATGCGTGTGCAACCGGTTTCAAGGGTTTCGAGGGCCGTCGCCGTAGACATCCGGAAGAACGGTGCCAGGCCATAAGCGGTGCCTGCTACAACCGCAACACCCTGACTTTCCAGCAGGTACAGAACCACATCGGTGTCGGCTTCCAGTACCGAGCCTGACGGGGTGGTTTTGCCGATCAGCGCTGCGCAATTGACGTAGAGATAAAACGCGCCTTGTGGCTGGATGCAACTCAGGCCGTCAATTGCGTTGATCAACTCCAGGCAGCGGTCGCGGCGCTGTTTGTAGACCTTGACGCTCTCGCCGACAAACGACTGGTCGCCATTGAGGGCCGCCACTGCGGCGGCCTGGCTCACCGAGCAGGCGTTGCTGGTGGATTGCGATTGCAGGGTAGCCATCGCGTTGATGATATCGCTGGGGCCTGCGGCATAGCCGATGCGCCAACCGGTCATGGCGTAGGTTTTTGATACACCATTGATGATCAGCACACGCTCGCGCAGGGCGGGTTCGACAGTCAGCAGATGGCTGAGCGGGGTGTCGTCATAGCGAATGTGTTCGTAAATATCATCGGTCATGACCAGCACGTCCGGGTAGTCGAGCAGCACGTCGGCCAGTGCCCGCCATTCAGTTGCGCTGTAGGTCGCGCCGGTCGGATTGCTCGGCGAATTGAGCAGCAGCCAGCGGGTACGCGGCGTGATTGCGTGGCGTAGTTGCTCGGCGGTGAGCTTGAACTGATTGTCTTCGGGGCACGGTAAGGTCACCGGGCGACCATCGCAGGCCAGCACCATGTCCGGGTACGACACCCAGTACGGCGCGGGGATCAGCACTTCGTCGTCAATGCCCAGCGTCGCTGCGAAGGCATTGAAGATCGCAGCCTTGGCACCGCTGGTGACTACGATCTGGCCGGGGGCGTAGCTCAGGCCGTTTTCGCGCTGGAGTTTGGCGGCAATCGCGTCGCGCAGCGCTGCAGTACCCGCATTGAGCGTGTAGCGGGTTTCACCGTTTTCGATGGCGGCAGAGGCGGCCTGACGAATGTGGGCAGGCGTATCGAAGTCGGGTTCGCCAACCACCAGATTGATGATCGACTTGCCTGCGCGCCGCAGTTCATTGGCCCGATCGGCAGCAGCGCTGCTGGGCGATGGTTTGATGCGGAGCACGCGGGCAGCGATGCGAGATGCGGTCACGTTGGCATTCCTCGTTGATGGCCTTGACGGGGAATACGTTACGAGCCTGCAGAGTGCAGGCCATAAGACGAGTTTGTTCTGGGTTGATAGGCAGCGCTTATGACCGCAGATGAACCAGTGCCGCACCAAAAGCGGGCGAGCAATGCCTGCGGGGGCATCCATGCGTTGCGAACACGCTCGGCAGTTGCTGACATAGCAATTGCTTATGTCTGGTTTTTTCAGAGCTGGCCTGTGTCTTGCTGAAGCATCGGGGTCGTGACTCTGGAGTGCAGCACCTTGAACCTTCGCCGCTTGAAATACTTTGTGAAAATTGTCGACATCGGTAGCCTGACCCAGGCCGCCGATGTACTGCACATCGCGCAACCTGCGTTAAGCCAGCAACTGGTGACGCTGGAAGCCGAGTTGCAGCAGCAGTTGCTGATTCGCACCAAGCGCGGCGTTACCCCGACCGAGGCGGGCAAGGTTTTGTATGGCCATGCTCAGGTCATCCTGCGTCAGTGCGAGCAGGCGCAAAGTGATGTCAACGCCAGCGGCCTGGCGTTGTCGGGGCCGGTGTCGGTAGGGCTGGCCCCGGGCACCGCTGCGTCAACCTTGTCGCTGCCGTTGCTGAAACGGGTGCGCGAGCGTCATCCGGGTATCCTGCTGTACCTCAACGAGAACTTTGGCACCACGCTGAGCGAACTGATAATGAACGGGCGCATGGACATGGCCGTTCTTTATGGCGGACGTGAGGTGCATGGCCTGAGTTTTGTGCCGTTGATTCGCGAGCAACTGTATCTGGTCAGCGCCCAGGACACGCTTCAGGGCTGCGAGGAAATAGCCCTCGCCGAGCTGGCCGATATCGACCTGCTGTTGCCGCGCACCTACAACACCATCCGCCGTCTGGTGGATGAGGCATTTGTGCGCATCGAGCGCAGTGCCCGGGTGGTGGCAGAAGTCGAATCATCGACGACTCTGGCTGCCGCAGTAGCGGATCGATTCGGCTCGACCATTCTTCCCGAGTCTGCTGCGCGGGTGCTGGCCGATACGCATGCGGTCAATCTGAGCCGGATCGTCGAACCCGAGATCGAAGCGCCGCTGGCCCTGTGCCTGTCAGGCCACTTGCCGCTTTCGGTTCCGGCCCAGGCGGTCAAGGCCATCCTCCTGGAACTGGTCGCAGAGATGCGCGGCAATCGCCGTACACAGTAACCCCGGCGTCATAAGGGGCGCTTATCACCCCACAGTCAAACCGTCTTGGCGGTCAAAAATCGCTCTCGTTACATTGCCCTCAGCCACATTTCTTTTGCCAGGCAAGGGCTCTTGCATGAAACCGGAACGTATCAAAGCACTTATCGACCTGATGGCCGAATCGGACCTGAGTGAACTCAGCCTGTCTGAAGGCGATACGCAGTTGCGCTTGCTGCGTGAGTCGGTCGAGGCCGCCAGCGGCGTCAGTCCATCTGCATCAACGTCGCTGAAAGCGCCTGCAACCGACGCTGCTGCTTCCTCTCAGGCAAGTGCAACTGCCAATGCGCAAGAGGCTCAGGCGTGCGCCTCGCTGTATGGGGTCTTGCACCTGACCCCGGCGCCCGACCAGCCGCCCTTCGTTCAAGTCGGCACGTCAGTCGAAGTGGGACAGACCCTGGCAGTGGTTGAAGCCATGAAGATGTTTCATCCGGTGACGGCTGAAAAGGCAGGGGTCGTGACCGCCATTCTGGTTGCCAACGGCGAAGAGGTTCAGGCCGGACAAGCGCTTTTCAGCATCGGTTGAAGGTCTTGGGTGGCCGTGCGGCTGCCTTCCGGGTTCACAGATCAGGGGTTTTTGATGTTCGATAAAGTGTTGATCGCCAACCGCGGCGAAATTGCCTTGCGCATCCAGCGCGCCTGCAAAGGCCTGGGCCTGAGTACGGTTGCGGTCTATTCCGAAGCGGATCGCGATGCCAGCTATGTACGCCAAGCCGATGAGTCACTGTGCATAGGTCCGGCCGCGCCGGGGCAGAGTTATCTGAATCAGGCTGCCGTGCTTTACGCCGCGCAGTTGACCGGTGCTCAGGCGATCCATCCCGGTTACGGGTTTCTGTCTGAAAACGCCGCGTTCGCCGAGCGCATCGAACAGGCTGGCCTGACCTTCATCGGCCCCAGTGCCGCCTGCATCCGGGTGATGGGCGACAAGGTCGCGGCCAAGCGGGCAATGCGTGAGGCCGGCGTGCCGTGCGTGCCAGGTCCGGACACCAGCATGCCTGCCGATCCGCAAGGCATCCTGAAAATTGCCCGTGACATCGGTTACCCGGTCATCGTCAAGGCCGCTGGCGGTGGCGGCGGGCGGGGCATGCGCGTGGTTCAGGAAGAGCAGCAGTTGCTCGCTGCAATTGCGCTGACCAGCGAAGAAGCCCGCCGGGCCTTCGGTAATCCCGAGTTGTATATCGAGAAGTTTCTGGGGCAGCCGCGCCATGTCGAGATTCAGGTGCTGTGCGATGCCTATGGCAATGCCGTCTGGCTCGGCTCGCGGGATTGCTCGATGCAGCGGCGACATCAGAAGGTGCTTGAAGAGGCGCCTGCACCGGGCATCGACCCGGCACTCATGGCCAGAGTGGGCGAACGTTGCGCACTGGCCTGCCGGCAGATCGGTTATCAGGGCGTCGGCACGTTCGAATTCCTGTTTGAAAACGACGAGTTCTATTTCATCGAAATGAATACTCGCCTACAGGTCGAGCACCCGGTCACGGAAATGACTTCCGGAATCGACATCGTTCAGCAGCAGATTCGCATGGCGATGGGCGAGCGCCTGAGTTTCAGCCAGGCCGACGTCAGCGTGTCGGGCCACTCGCTGGAATGCCGGATCAACGCCGAGGACCCACGCAGCTTCATGCCGACGCCGGGGCAGGTTACTCGCTGGGAGATTCCAGGTGGTCTTGGCGTACGGGTCGACTCGCATGTGAGCCACGGTTATCGCGTTCCGCCTTATTACGATTCGATGGTGGCGAAGGTCATCACTCACGGTGCCAGTCGCGATGAGGCCTTGGCACGTATGCGCTTGGCGCTGAGCGAAATGCACGTTGAGGGAATCTCTACCAACATCGCGCTGCATCGCGACATTTTGCAGGACCCGGTGTTCTGCAAGGGTGGCATGGACATTCACCACCTGGAGCGCTGGTTACAGACAAGGAGCCAGCCATGACCCTCCAGCAGTTGCCGCCACGAATTACCTTGCTGGGAACCACCGCCTTGCTGTTCGAAGCACCCGGCGAGCTTGAGCTGGCAGCGCAGCAACGCATATGGGCACTGGCCATTCTGAGCAAGGACTGGCCGCAGGTGCGCGAAGCGGTGCCCGGCATGAACAACCTGATGCTGACCTTCGCAGCGCCGCCACGCGACCTGACCGGCTTGAAAACCCGCTTGCTGGAGGCCTGGGAGCAGTGCCAGCCGCTGCCGTTGCAAGGCCGGATCATCGAATTGCCGGTGGTGTATGGCGGCGACGGCGGGCCGCACATGGCCGATGTCATCGCCCATACCGGGCTGGATATCGAGACCATCGCCAATCTGCACTGCGAACCGCTTTACCCGGTGTATGCCTTGGGCAGCCATCCCGGCTATTGCTATCTGGGCGGCATGGATCAGCGTCTGGCGACGCCTCGGCGCAAAGTGCCGGTACTCGATATCGGTGCCGGCTCGGTTTCCATCGGCGGTGTGCAGACGGGTATCTCCGCTTCAGCCGGCCCCAGTGGCTGGAACACGATAGGGCGCACGGAAATGGTGTTTTTCGACGCTGATCAGAACCCTCCGGCGCTGATGCAGCCCGGCGATCAACTGCGCTTGCGTATCGAGAGGATCATTCGATGATCGAAGTTATCAGCGCCACCGCACTGGCGACGGTCCAGGATCTGGGTCGGCATGGCAGCCTGGGCTACGGCGTCGGCACCTCCGGCGCAATGGACACGCTGTCATTGCAGCTCGGCAATTTGTTGCTGGGCAACGACGAAGACGCGGCAGGCATCGAAATTCCACTGTTCCCGTTCGAAGTGCGTTTTGTCGAGGACTGCACTTTTGCTATCACCGGTGCTGCCTGTTCTGCACGGCTGGATGGCGAGCGACTGCCGGGTAACTGGGTCGCTCAGGCGCGCAAGAATCAGGTGTTGAAGCTGAGTTACCCAACGACGGGCAGTCGCGCCTATTTATGCCTGGCGGGCGGTGTGGATGTGCCGCAGGTTCTGGGCTCGCGCAGCACGCAATTGCGCGGTGCATTTGGCGGCTGGCAGGGCCGTGCCTTGCAGCAGGGCGATCTGATTCCTGCCGGTGCGGCGAATCAACCGCGCGCCGGTGATTTTGGTCTGCAATCTGCTGCGGCGGCCTTGCCGTTGATTATCGACGAGCTACCGGCCATACGCGTACTGCCTGCCGCCGAGTTCGACTGCTTCAGCGTTGAAGCCCAACAAACATTTTTTGCCGGCGAATGGAAAATCACCACGCAAAGCAATCGCTACGGTTACCGCATGGAGGGGACGCCCTTGCTGCCACGGGAGGCGCTGGAAATCCGCTCTCACGGCATTGTGCCTGGCGTGATTCAGGTGCCCCACGGCGGCCAGCCGATCGTGCAGATGCGCGATGCCCAGCCCAGCGGCGGCTATCCAAAGTTTGCCACGGTTATCGAAGCCGACCTGTGGCGTCTCGGTCAGGCCCCCATTGGCAGCAAGGTGCGCTTCGTGCAATGCAGTTACGAGGAGGCCGTCGAGGCACTGGACACCAATCACGCCTTCATCGAAGACGCCCGGCGCTTGCTTGCGCTGCGCGGCCTGCAAGGAAATCGCTGATGAACATCAATGAAATTCGCCAACTGGCAGGCTGGATTCGTGATGCCGGGCTCACGGTTCTTGAACTGAAACGACCAGGGTTCGAGTTGTTGATCCGACGCGGTATACGTGCGGATAGCCATGCATCGCGAGCTGACCTGGACGTCGCAGTCGAACAGCCGCCAGCCACTGCGCTTGTAATAGCTGCGGATAACCCCGGCGTTTTTGTATCGAGACACCCCGACGAAAAAAACAGCTACGTAAAACCCGGCGACACCGTTGCAGTCGGGCAGTTGCTGGGCCTGTTGCGCATCGGCCTGCTTTATCTGCCGGTGCGCAGCCAGCAGGCAGGGCGTGTGACGCGTTTTCTGGCTGCCGAGCATGAACGGGTCGGTTACGGCCAGCCGCTGATTGAACTGGAGGAGTGACACGATGCGCATCGATCTGAACGCTGATCTGGGTGAGGGCTTCGGCCCCTGGACCATGGGTGAGGATGAGGCACTGATGCAACTGATCTCCTCGGCCAACGTGGCCTGTGGTTTTCATGCCGGTGATCCATTGATCATGAACAACACCGTGCACCGCGCCAAAGCCTTGGGCATCGATCTCGGCGCACATGTCGGTTTTCCTGATCTGCAGGGGTTCGGGCGGCGCAGAATGAACATCGAACTCAACGAGTTGTGCAGCATGGTGGTGTATCAGCTGGGCGCTCTGGCAGGCATTGCAGCCGCTGCCGGTTACCGCGTGACGCACATGAGCTTCCACGGCGCGCTGGGTAATATGGCCGCGGCCGATGCCGAACTGGCCAGGCCGCTGGCCAAGGCGGTCGCCAGTTTCGATGCGCAGATGATCATCAGTTCATCCAGCAGCACGGCCATCGAACAGGCCGCCGAAGCGTGCGGCCTGAGAGTCGCGACCACGTTTCTGGCCGACCGTGCCTACGACGAAAACTGCCTGCTGGTGCCGCGTGGCATTGCCGGGGCGGTGATCAAGGACCCACAGCACGTCCGCGCCAGGGTTGCGCAACTGTTGCAGGACGGTACGGTTACGACCCTGGGCGGCAAGCGCGTGGCGGTCAATGCCCAATCAATCCTGTTGCATGGCGACACGCCGGGGGCGGTGGAGCTTGCGCGCAGCATTCGCCAGAGCATCGAAGAGCAGGGCGGTGTCATCACCCCGGTTTCACAGCTGCTCGGGTCATAAGCGCAGCTTATTGCCACAAAACCATTGTGTCTTGGTCGCTGCCCATGACGCTCGTTAAAGTCCAGTACAAGGCGATCAGCATTAACAGCCAAGCGGCTGATCGACGCTTATTCAAGGAAACCCCGACATGCCTTTTTCCGATTACAAAACTGCGCTGGTGACCGGCGCTTCTTCCGGCATTGGCGAAGCCGTCGTCGAACGGCTGTGTGCCGAAGGTCTGCAGGTTCATGCGCTGGCGCGCAGTGCAGACAAGCTGGCGGCACTGGCGCAGCGCACCGGCTGCATCGCGCATGCTATCGACGTGACTGATCTGGCCGGTCTGACGGCACTGTTCCAGGCCCATCAGTTCGATGTTGTGGTCAACAATGCCGGAGTCGACCGGCCCGGTTCGCTGCTCAAGGCCGACGCAGAAGGGATTGATCTGCTGGTCGATGTGAACCTGCGCGCGGTATTGCAGATCGCCAGGCTTTCGTTGCCGGGTATGGTCGAGCGTGACAGCGGGCACATCATCAACATCAGCTCGATTGCCGCCGCCTACAACTTCGGCGGCAACTCGACGTACCACGCCACCAAGGCTGCCGTGAGCATGCTTTCTCGCCAGTTACGTATCGATGCGTTCGGCAAGCGCGTGCGGGTGACCGAAATCTGCCCCGGGCGTGTGGCCACGGATATTTTCGCCCATGTGCATGGCGATTCCGAGGAAGTGCGCAAACGCTTTATCGAGGGCTATGAGCTGCCTGTGGCCAAGGACATTGCCGATGCAATCGCCTACGTGATCGCTGCGCCCATCGCGGTCAACATCGGCCATATGGAAATCACCCCGACGTTACAGGTACCCGGCGGGCTGTCGACCGCGCGTCCGCAGGACTATGAAGGCTGAGACTGCGCCTCGCTGCAAGCGCTGTACCCATCACGAGAGCGGCACCAGCCGCCACGCGACACTCGCGCCAGTACCTCTGGCGCCTTGCTTCTGCCCTGGCTGAATGTCTATGGGAACAACCATGACGAGTAAATTCGATCTTTCAGCGATCCTGCAGGGCGAGTACGCCGAGCTGATCGTCAAGGGCATAGAGACAACCCTGCAACTGGCATTCGTTGCCTGGTGCATGGCCATGGCGGTGGCCCTGCTGCTGGTGTCGATTCGCCTGACCGGCAACAAATACGCCGAGCGTCTGGTGGCGGGCTATGTGTCCTACCACCGCAACGTGCCGACCCTGGTGCAACTGATGCTCTGGTATTTCGGTATTCCGACGCTGCTGTCCGAAAGCACGCAGATCTGGCTGGCCAATTACAGCACCGAATACCTGTTCTCGGTCATTGCACTGGGCCTTTGCCAGGCGGCTTACTTCAGTGAAGACATCCGCAGTGGGTTACGCGCGATTCCGGCCGGGCAAGTCGAGGCGTCGCGCGCGCTGGGCCTGGGTTATGTGCGCTCGATGCGTTACGTGATCCTGCCGCAAGGGGTTCGCAACTGCCTGCCGTCGCTGATCAATCACACGGTCCTGCTGTTCAAGAACACCAGTCTGGTCATGGCCATCGGCGTGGTGGAGCTGACTTATGCCACCCGTGAGGTCGAGAACTATACCTTTCGCACCTTCGAGGCGTATCTGGTTGCAACTGTGGTCTACCTGGCCATTTCACTGATGCTGATGGGCCTGGGTGCGTTGCTGGCCCGGCATTTCAGCAAAGCCATGGCGAGGTAGGCGGCGATGTTCGATGTGTTCACGATTGTTCGCGATAACTGGACCTTGCTGCTGGTCGGCCAATATCCTCACGGCCCGATGGGCGGGCTGGTTTCAACACTGATGCTGGCGGCGCTGGCGCTATTGCTGGCCTTTCCGCTGGGGCTGCTGCTGTCGCTGGCGCGGGTTTCGCCGTGGCGCTGGCTGCGTTACCCGGCCACGGTCTGGGTCTATGTGATGCGCGGCATTCCGCTGCTGATGGTGATTTTCTGGACCTACTTTCTGGTCCCGCTGCTGATCGGCCATAACATCACCGGCTTCACCACCATGCTCTGCACGCTGGTGGTCTATCAGAGCGCCTACCTGTGCGAAATCATCCGTGGCGCCATTCAGGCGCTGCCTACGGGTCAGTACGAAGCGTCCCGCGCACTGGGCATGGGCTATATGCGCACCACGGTCTGGGTGATCTTGCCGCAGGCGCTGTACAACGCTTTGCCAAGCCTGATCAGCCAGTTCATTTCGATCATCAAGGAAACGTCGCTGGGCTACGTGATCAACGTCCAGGAAGTGACCTTCGCCGCCAATCAGATCAACAACCAGCTGCTGACCAAGCCATTTCAGGTGTTCTTCATTCTGGCGATCACCTACTACGTGCTGTGCTACGGCCTGACCCGGCTGGCCGCAGTGGTGGAACGGCGGATTGCCCGCAAACGGGAGGGCAACGTGTCGCCTGCAGCCGTTCCCCTGCCTTTGACTACCGATAATTGAGGGTTGCCCAATGCATCCGATGATCATGTTTTCCAGGATCAATAAGTGGTATGGCGAGTACCAGGCCCTGACCGACATCACCGCTGAAGTGCAGCGCGGCGAGGTGGTGGTGCTGTGCGGGCCGTCGGGCTCGGGCAAGTCGACACTGATCCGCACCGTCAACCGTCTTGAAGATGTTCAGCAGGGCCAGATCCTGTTTGACGGCCACGACGTGAACGGCACCGACGCCAACGTCAATCGCTTGCGCAGTCGGGTAGGTTTTGTATTCCAGAGCTTCAATCTGTTCCCGCATCTGTCGGTGCTCGACAACATCATCCTGACGCCGACCAAAGTGCGCGGCCTGAAGAGCGGCGAGGCGCGCGCCAGGGCCATGGAACTGCTGGATCGGGTGGGGCTGGCACACAAGGCCGGCGCTTACCCGGCGCAGTTGTCCGGCGGCCAGCAGCAGCGCGTGGCGATTGCCCGGGCGCTGGCCATGGAACCGCCCGTGATGCTCTTTGACGAGCCCACCAGCGCTCTCGACCCGGAAATGGTCGGCGAGGTGCTCAGCGTCATGAAAGGCCTGGCCAAAGAGGGCATGACCATGATGTGCGTCACCCACGAGATGAATTTTGCCCGTGAAGTGGCCGACACCATCTGGTTCATGGATGCGGGGCAGATCCTTGAAAAATCCAGTCCTGAGGCATTCTTTCAGCAGCCTGAACACCCGCGTGCCCAACGCTTCATTTCCGATCTGCGCAGCCACTGAGTGCAGGCCCTTTTTTTCAACGAATGTTTCAGTGAATCCCTCAATTCATTTCCAGGAGTCTCACCATGCGTATGAAGTCTTTGCTGGCTGCACTGGCGTTGTCGCCACTGGCTGTTGCGGTTGCCCACGCTGATCAGCTCAGTGATGTGATGAGCAAGAAAAGCCTGAGTTGCGGCGTCTATGCCGATGTGCCGCCGTTCTCGGCACCGGACCCGAAAACCCGTGAACTGGTAGGCATGGACGTCGACCTCTGCAAGGCGCTGGCCAAACACATGGGCGTCGAGCTGGAGCTCAAACCGTTGTCTGTCGAAGCGCGTATTCCGGAAGTCAAAATGGGCCGCGTTGACGTGATTTTCGCCAACCTGGCCTATACCAAGAGCCGCGCCGACCAGATCCAGTTCAGCGATCCGTACTACATTGCCAAGGAAACGCTGGTGGTGCGCGCCGCCAATGCCGATCAGCCAAAATCCTTTTTCAAAGGCAAACGCATCAGCTCGACCAAAGGCTCTACGTCCGAACAGTCGATTCGGTTGGCTGATGCTACGCCTGTGACCTTCCAGGACACCGGTTCTGCCTACATGGCGCTGCAACAGAACAAGGTGGTGGGCCTGGTGACCAACACCATGACCGCGATCAAGCTGGTCGGGCAGGCCAAGGCCAGTGGTGTGGAGCTGGCAATTGCCAAGGAACCGATGGCGCTGGAGCCTATCGGTGCCGGTATGCGTCAGGGCGAGCCGGCATTTCTGGCCAAGGTCAACGAATCGCTACGCGCGATGGAAGCCGCAGGTGAAATCGATGCGATCTGGGCGCAGTGGATCGGCCCGAATACCGAATACAAAATGGTTCGTGAAGACAAGGTGCAAAGCCTCAGCGAATTGAAGTTCGACCCGCTGCCTTGATCAAATCTTGATATTTCCTTGAGGGTTTATTGATAGTCGACGTTCAGAGTTCTGCCGACAGTATTAACCGTCGGCATGACCCCGTGTGGGCGCCTCAGAGGAAAAAATGTCTGATCGCTCAGGTTCTGTTTCTGCATCGGCAATTGGCGCTTCAATCACCAGAAAAAGGCGATTCGGTGCCTCGCCGATATGGCTGATTCCGGTGATTGCTGCCCTGGTATGCATATCGCTGTTGATCAGCAGTTCACTGTCGAAAGGGCCGAGAATCTTCATCAGTTTTCAAAGCGCCGAAGGGCTTGAAGCGCATAAGACCAAGGTCAAGGTCAAAAATGTCGTGATCGGCGAGGTGTCGGCCGTCGCTCTGAGCAAAGACCGTACGGGTGTTGTGGCGACAGTGGATCTGAATGCCGACGCCCGTGCCTTCACTGCCGAGGACTCCATGTTCTGGGTGGTGCGCCCGCGTATCGGGGCCAAGGGCGTGTCCGGCGTGGATACCCTGCTTTCCGGGCCGTTTATCGCAGCAGACAGCGGGACGTCCGAGCACCCGAAAAAACACTTTATTGGTCAGGAAAGCCCACCACCCCTTACGTTTGGCGCAAAAGGCACACGTTTTACCCTGCACGCCGAGGACATGGGCTCACTCGATGTCGGTTCTCCTGTCTATTATCGGCGCATTCAAGTCGGCCAAGTGGTTGCCTGTCATTTGTCCGAGGATGGCAAAGGTGTGGATGCGGAAATTTTCATCAATGCACCCAACGACCGGTTTGTGACCACCGATACACGGTTCTGGAACGCCAGCGGTATTGGCCTTACGGTTGATGCAGATGGGCTGAAGATAAAGACTGAATCGGTTTCGACGTTACTTGCCGGAGGTGTGGCCTTCGTTGAGCCGGGATACGGTTCGAGCGCGCCAAGGGCTGCAGAGCATGCACGTTTCAAGCTGTTCGAAGATCAGCAAAAGGCGCTGTCACCGCCCGATGGCGAGCCGGGTTATATCCGCATGATGTTCAAGCAGTCCTTGCGTGGCCTTGAAGTTAATTCGCCCGTCGAGTTCATGGGCATAAATCTGGGGCGAGTGGTCTCTGTCGATCTTGACTACGACGCGGCCAACAAGTCTTTTTCCAGCATTGTGGGGGCGGTTATCTACCCGGACCGCCTGGGGCAGGCCAACGAAAAGATCGTAGAGACATTGGGCACACCCGACGATTCGCGTACCGCGCAGTTGATCGCCGACTTCGTCAAACAGGGCCTGCGCGCGCAGCCTCGCAGTGCGAGCCTGCTGACCGGCCAGCTTTATATTTCTCTGGGTTTCTTTGCCAACGCTGCGCCGGTTCAATTCGATGTCAACGCACGGCCGCTGATAATCCCCACCGTACCGGGAGAACTGGAGAAAATGCAGGAGCAGGTACAGCTGATCGTTGAAAAGGTCAGCAAATTGCCGGTGCAGGAGATCGCCGGCAATCTGAATGGCAGCCTTGACGAAGCGCACAAGACGTTCAAGCTGTTCAACGCGGACGTGATGCCCGAACTTCACACTGTTCTGGGGCAGTCCCGAAACACGATGGAGATAGCCGGGGCGGCCCTTGCAGAAGACTCGCCGGTACGTCAGCAAGTCAACCGGACGATGGACGAAGTTCAGCGTACGGCTCGTTCGGTGAGGGTCCTGACCGATTATATAAGCCGCAACCCCGAAGCCTTGATCCGTGGTCGCACCCGGCAGGATGCGCCGAGTATCTACCCGCCGGCCAGTTCTGCGCCACGGTCTGACTGACGCTGCCAAAACGTGCTCAATACCTTGGTTTTACGGCCTTCCATTGCGGTTGGTACTTCTGCATCTGCTTCACGTCATCGCGCTGACGAATGCCACAGCTGTGGTACTGATCGTTGAGCTTGCCAAGCTGGTCGTAATCCAGCTCAAGGCCCAGGCCCGGCGCGCGGGTGATGCTGACGCAGCCGTCGACAATCGGCAGCTTGCCGCCCTTGATGACTTCCTCATCCGGTTCCTGCCACGGGTAGTGCGTATCGCAGGCGTAGTCCAGATTGGGCACGGACGCAGCGACGTGGGCCATGGCCATGAGGCTGATCCCGAGATGCGAGTTGGAGTGCATCGACACACCGAGGCCGAAGGTGTCGCACATCTTCGCCAGCGCCTGGGTGTCGCGCAGGCCGCCCCAGTAATGGTGGTCGGCGAGTACGATCTGCACGCTGTCGAGGGCCACGCTGCGTCGAAATTCATCGAAATCGGTCACGACCATGTTGGTCGCCAGCGGCAGGCCGGTGCGCTTGTGCAATTCGGACATGCCCTCCAGGCCAGGGGTTGGGTCTTCGTAGTACTGCAGGTCATCGCCCAGCAGCTCTGCCATGCGAATCGAGGTTTCCAGCGACCAGTTGCCGTTGGGGTCGATACGCAGCGGGTAGCCGGGGAAGGCTTTTTTCAATGCCTTGATGCAGGACACCTCATGTTCCGGCTCCAGCGCACCGGCCTTGAGCTTGATGCTTTTGAAGCCATAGGCTTCGATCATGCGCCGTGCCTGGGCGACAATCTGTTCTTCGCTGAGCGCTTCACCCCAGCTGTCGGGCGGGTAAGGCGCATCGGCATGCTGCGCGTACTTGAAGAACAGGTAGGCGCTGAAGGGTATCTGGTCACGAATGGCACCGCCGAGCAGGTCCACCAACGGCAGGTTCATGGAACGTGCCTGCAGGTCCAGAAACGCTACCTCGAATGCTGAATAAGCGTTGCTTACCGCTTTGCTGGCGTGCGAACCCGGTGCCAGTTCAGCACCGGCGAGGCTGGCAGGTTTGTGTGCCGCAACCGTCGCCTGAACGATGCTGCGCAGTTGATTGAGGTTGAACGGGTCGAGCCCGATCAACTGGTTCTGCACCTGTTGCTGAATGGCCAGCGCCGGGGCGTCGCCATAGCTTTCGCCGAGGCCGATGTAACCGTTGTCGCTTTCCACTTCGATGATTGAGCGCAGGGCGAAAGGTTCATGGATACCGCTGGCGTTGAGCAGCGGCGGATCGCGAAAGGCGATTGGCGTTACGGTCACACGTATGATTTTCAAAGGGCGGTCTCCCGGTGATCAGGGTTTGAGGCTGGAAGGGGTGCCAGGCACGACGGCGCGGTGCGGTGTGGCTGGCTCATCTCTGGACGGGCGGCGCAGATCCCCACGCGGGGTGGTGCGAGCAAAGAAAATCACGACGGCAGCCAGTAACGAGGTGGCAGCCAGCCCATAAAGACCACCCTGAATCGAACCGGTGGTCTGCTCCAGAAAACCGAACGTAGTGGGCGCGACGAAGCCGCCGAGGTTGCCGATGGAGTTGATCAGCGCAATGACCGCTGCGGCAATGCGCGCGTCCAGATAGCCCTGAGGGATCGGCCAGAACAATGCCGATGCGGCCTTGAAACCGATTGCTGCGAAACAGATGGCGACAAAAGCAAACACCGGACCACCAATGGTGGACATGAACATGCCGACGGCGGCGATCACCAGCGTGACAGCGACCCAGGCCTGTTGGTGCTTGAAGCGTGCCGCCAGTGCGGCAAAGCCGTACATGGCCACAATCGAGATGATCCACGGCACCGAGTTGAACAGGCCGACCTCAAAGTCGCTGAAACTGCCCATCTTGCGGATCATGCTTGGCAGCCAGAAGGTAGCCCCGTAAATGGTCAGCGCCACCGAAAAGTAGATGAAGCAGAACAGCAGAATCTGCTGGTCCGCCAGCAAGCGGAACACCGACGGCCTGACGGTCTGAGTTGCTTCGCGCAGACGTTGCTCTTCGGCTATGGCGGTGCTGAGTGCGGCTTTTTCTTCGTCGCTCAGCCAGGTGGCTTCATGCGGGTGTGATTGCAGCCAGAACCAGACGAATCCACACAGCACTATGGAAGCGAAGCCCTCGATCAGGAACATCCACTGCCAGCCGTGCAGACTCAGGCCTTCGATGCCCAGCAGAGCGCCGGACACCGGTCCGGAAATCACCGAAGCGATTGCCGAGCCACTGAGAAACAGCGCCATGGCCTTGCCGCGATCGCTGGAAGGCAACCATTGGGTGAAGTAATAGATGATGCCGGGAAAGAAGCCAGCTTCGGCGGCACCCAGAATGAAACGCAGCACGTAGAAACTGGTTTCACCCTGAACAAACGCCATGGCCATCGCGGCCGCGCCCCAGGTGAACATGATGCGGGTCAGCCAGGCACGGGCACCGTAGCGCTGCAGCAGCATATTGGAAGGCACTTCGAACAGGGCGTAGCCGACAAAAAACAATCCGGCGCCCAGCCCGTAGGCCGCCGCACCGATGCCCAGATCGGTTTCCAGATGGCTGCGTACAAAACCGATATTGACCCGGTCTATGTAATTGACGATGAACATCACCACAAACAGCGGCAATACGTGGCGTTTCACCTTGGAGGCCGCACGGGCAAGCACCGTGGGGTCCGTAGTGCCAGAGACGGTATTCAAGAGGCGACTCCCATTCATTGTTTTTTTGGGGATGAGTCGATCATGAGGGGGTGTATTATTCCCGTCCAATCCAGTTAGTGACTTGATTGATACCGGGAGTGGATCAATGTTCGAGCTTTCTCAGCTGCGCTGCTTCACCACGGTGGCCACAGAACTCAATTTCCGGCGCGCCGCCGAACGGCTCAACATGACCCAGCCGCCGCTGAGCCGGCAAATCCAGATACTCGAGCACAATCTGGGGGTCGAGCTGTTCACGCGCAGCACCCGCAGTGTGGCCCTGACCGCAGCGGGCAGGGCGTTCTTCATTGAAGCGCAGACCTTGCTGGAGCGTGCGCAGCAGGCAGCCATCTCCGCGCGGCGCTTTGCCGAAGGCGATATTGGTTCGGTGACCATCAGTTTCGTCGGCAGCGCGGTGTACGAGTTTCTGCCCAGAGTGATCGCCGAGGCGCGGCTCAAGCAGCCACAGGTGAAGATTTCCCTGACTGAAATGAACACCTATCAGCAGCACGAAGCACTCAGGGCGCGACGCATTGACCTGGGTATCGTGCGAGCGCCGCTGTTTCAGCCGGGCTACGAGAGCGAATGCCTGGTGCGAGAGCCATTCGTGCTGGCGGTGCCGGGCAATCATCGGCTGGCTTACGCTGATTCAGTTACGGTGGCTGATCTGGAGGGCGCGCCATTTCTGATGTATTCGCATTCGGCCTATCCACCGTTCAACGAACTGCTGACCGGTATGTTTCGCTCCGCACGAGTGGCCCCGGAATATGTCCAATGGCTTGGGTCGTCACTGACTATTCTGGCGCTGGTCAACGCCGGTATGGGCCTGGCACTGGTGCCGCGCTGTGCGACCAATGTGGTGTTCAAGGACGTCGTTTTTCGTGACATTGATCTGGGCGAAGGCGTGCAGAGCGAGTTGCATCTGGTCTGGCGTGCCGATAATGACAATCCGGCGTGCCGGATGCTGCTCAAGGCCATTCGCGCGGCTGTCAGGGCGGATGAAAATTGACGCGAAAAACCTTGCAGTGCGTTGGCATCAACTATCATTCATTCAGTCGATAGTCATCATCAAGCAAGGCAAGTTCTGTTTTTCCGGCAAAGGAGGAGGATGGCGCCATAGCCACCTGCTCCAAAGGGAGACGACGCGATGAGAATGTTTAACCTGTTGACGTTTGCTGCCGTGCTAAGCACCAGCATGATGCTCACTGCGCCAGCCAATGCTGCCGTCTCGTCAGTCTCTACGGTCTCCGAACAGTCTTGCCATTTCATGCCGGTGGCCGACAGCGCCTCCAGTCTGCAACACACTCAGTCAGTGGGCGTGTTGTACAGCGAAAACACCGTCAGTAACCTCCAGTACCTGAACAACTATCACTCGGTAGCACTCAGGAGTGGACAGAACGGCGCGCTCGATTCGCGTATCCGCAATGCATTCATCAGCAGTTCGGACCCGAAACTCGCAACCGACTGGCTGGTAGGCTCATTGCAGAAAGAGTTCGCTTCGGTGACCGTTTACGACAACCTCGACGCGCTGATGAAAGCGCGCCCCGACGTGGTGGTGATGCTTGAAACCTATAACCGTCTGGTGAGCAAGCGCAACAGTCAGGTCGAAGCGCGTTTCATGGCCCGTTTTTACGACACCAATCTGCAATACATCGGTAAGGCAGAAGGTGAAGTGGTCAAGGAAATGACCTCGGTCTGGGTGCAGGGCAAAGCTGCTCCGGAAATTGCCGCACAGATTGACCAGCAGCGTGAGCTGCAAGTGAATGCGCTGAAACAATTCGATGCGTCGCTCAAGGCGCTGGTCATGCAGGCCGACCGCGCTCAGGTGGCGGCGAACTGAGCCAAGGTCATGCCTGGTTCAAACCTGGTTGTTGATTACTTGAGCAAAGTTCTTGCTGAACGCGAACTGCGACACACCCAGCACGGAGGTGATGGTTCGTGAACCGCTGCCTTGTAGTTGTATCTGTCCGCAGTGATTGTCCTGCGGCGTGATGTTCGTATTTACGGACAGAAACTGCTCATCAACTTTCGTCGCTTCAATGCCGCCTGCCATCAGCATGGTTGCCAGCGGATCGAATATCGGTACCGGGTAACCTTCGGCGTGCGTGCCTGATTTGGTTTCAAGCACTTGCCTGACCAGCGTGGCGACAGGGTCGCTCGCCGTAATCTTTTGCGAGTAGCTGGCGTCGAGAATGACCTGGTTGCAGACGTCCAGCGGAACCAGGGTCAACGGCAGGCTCGACTGAAAAACGGTATTGGCCGCGACAGGATCGACGAACACATTCCATTCTGCATAGTGGTTACTGCTGTAGGCCTCACCCTGATCCCACTCCTTTTGAGCGCCGTTCAAGGCGGCGACGTTGCCGTCAACATAGACAGCGCCCGCCATGGCGACAATCTGCTCGATCATCTGGAAGTCTGCGGGCTGATTACTCAGTGAAAGCATCTTCGCAATATTGGTAAAGCCACCCAGTGAAAGAACAGTGATTTTATCCTGGCTGTTCTTCACGGTCTGGTACATGAACTCCCACGCGGGAAGGTTTGATAACGCCGGCAAGGCAGCCGGATTGAGCGTTCCCAGAAGGCCCATGATGTCATTCATATCGTTTTTGAATGGTTGAGGAAACCGGTTGTCGTACTCAAGTGGTGTATCGGTGCCTTTTGCCACAACAGTATTGAGACGGTTGCCAATGCCCAGTAAATGCTGCGCGATGATGACGCCCCAGCCGAGATCCGTTTCGCCACATCCAGTGACCGTGATACCGACGATGTCGATGTCCGGTCTTTTCATCAGGTAGGCGATGGACAGTACGTCGTCCCAGCCCATGTCCGTATCGATAATGACTTTCCTGTTCATGGTAATGCTCCCTGCCCGTAGCGGACTATTGAAAAGAGGGGGGTTGCAAGCGTTCTGGATATACCCGAGCACCTGCTCGAAAAGAATATCGCCTGTTTATTTCCATTAAACCGATGCATGGCTCGGTTTCACCGTAAAGAATTAATCACACCTGCCGAGAGCATGACAAGTGGGCCGATTATTAATCGGCTCGCATGATAAGCAGCAAGCCACGTGTGCTTTGACTGTAGTGACAGAGAAGCCTTGCGATGCTGAAAAAACTAGTGAGTGCCTTGCGCACCCTGATGTCTGTACCCGCTGATAATCCCAGGCTGTTGCAGGCTCAATACGTTGCGTTGTCCCGCCAACTGCCGTTGATGTATTTCGTGCTGCTGGTCAACACCTGGGCGTTGGCATTCACCCATTGGGCAACTGCTCCGATGTGGCTGACGCTGCTGGTTCCGGCGCTGCTCACGGTTGTTTGCGCCATTCGTGCGCGCAAGTGGCTGCTCACGGTAAACCGGCCGCCACCCGCGCCAACCACCATTCTGGCGACGCTGCGTGGGACCAACGGACTGGCAGGCGTGATAGCTGCCGGTTTTGCCGCGTGGTCACTGTCGCTTTACCCCTATGGCAATGCCTATGCCCAGGCGCACGTGGCGTTTTTCATGGGCATCACCGTGATTGTCTGCATCTTCTGCATGATGCACCTGCGGCCTGCGGCGTTGACCACTGCTGTAGTGGTCAACACCGCGTTCGTTATTTTCTTCGCGTCGACGCACAACGTTACTTTCATCGCCACAGCCGCGAACATCGTGCTGGTGTCGATTGGTATGCTGATCATTCTTCAGTATCAATACCGCGATTTCACCAGCCTGGTGAACGTACAGGTAAGAACCGAGCAATTGAGCAATGAGAACCTGCTGCTGGCCAATCAGGACAGTTTGACGGGGTTGCCCAACCGCCGACAGTTCTTTCAGACACTGGACGCGGCCATGCAGGAGGCGCTGGCGCAGCAAACCGGGCTGGCGGTCGGTGTGCTGGATCTGGACGGGTTCAAGCCAGTCAATGACCTGTATGGGCATCGTACCGGCGACCGCCTGCTGATGCTGGTAGCCGAACGCCTGACCAGTGCCTCCAGCGATACAGTGCATGTGTCGCGACTGGGCGGTGACGAGTTCGCTCTGGTTATCAAGGGTAATATCAGCAACGACGCATTGCTGGCGTTTGGTAAACACCTGTGTGAACTCATGCATGAAAGCTTCGAGCTGTCGGACATGCCCATCCAGATTGGCGCAACTCTGGGGTTCGCTACGTTCCCGGCCACCGCAGACAATGCCACCCAACTGTTCGAGTTTGCCGACTACGCGCTTTATCAGGGCAAAAACCATAATCCCGGAACTACCTGCCTGTTCTCCGCCAGCCACCGCGAGCAGTTGCACGCCGATGGCGTAACCGAGCAGGCATTGCGCCGCGCCAATCTGGAGACCGAGTTCTACGTGCTGTTTCAGCCGATCATTGAAAGCTGCACACGCGAAACGGTGGCTTTCGAGGCTTTGGCCCGCTGGAACAGTCCGGAACTGGGTTCGGTATCGCCTGCGCATTTCATTCCGATTGCCGAGCGAATCGGCATGATCAACAAACTTACCGCACCCTTGCTGACTCATGCATTGAAGAGGGCCTTGTCATGGCCGGCGCCCATCAGACTGTCGTTCAACCTGTCGGCGCACGACTGCGCGACCTGGGAAAGTGTCAGTACCATTGTCGAGATCATCGAAAACAGCGGCTTTGATGCCTCACGGCTCGATCTGGAAATCACCGAAACGGCGGTCATGCAGGATATCACCCAGGTTCAGCAGGCCATTGCGCAGTTCCGGCAACTGGGTTGCGGTATCTCGCTGGATGATTTCGGCACCGGGTACTCCAGCCTCAGTCAGTTGCACGCGCTGGCGCTGACCAAGCTGAAGATTGACCGCAGTTTTGTAACCGGTGTGCATGACAATCCGGCGAGCTACAAGATCGTGAAATCGCTGGTTGCCTTGAGTCTGGACATGTCTCTTGGCTGCGTGATTGAAGGCGTCGAGACGCAGGATGAGCTGAATGCACTGACCAGCCTTGGGTGCACGATGGTGCAGGGTTATTTCTACAGTCCACCGATCAGTTTTGAACAAACCCTGGTGTGGATCGAAACGCCGGATGAAGAGCGCACCTTCGGTTATGCAGCCTCGTGCCGGATCTGATCGACTGCGCTTGAACCATTCCCCTGTGTACGTGGAGTAAGATGCGTTTTTCGATCTCCACGGAATCCTGTCAATGAGCAAACCCGGGCAGACCATTCTTGTTGCGTTGCGCAAGATGATTGCGTCAGGCGAGCTGGCGGCCGGCGAGCGCTTGATGGAAGTGCCGACCGCCGAGCTGTTCGGCGTGTCGCGCATGCCGGTGCGTATGGCGTTTCGTACCCTGGAACAGGAAGGCCTGCTGGTGCCCTTTGGCGGGCGCGGTTTTCAGGTGCGCTCGATCACGCCGATGGAAATCGCCGGTGCGGTCGACGTGCGCGGTGTTCTGGAAGGGCTGGCGGCGCGGCAGATGGCCGAACGTGGCTTGACGCAGGAGGCGCGGGACGAGCTTGAAGCCTGCCTGGTGCAGGGCGATGCCTTGTTCGAAAAGGGTTATGTCACTGAAGATGATCTTGAGGTCTATCACGACATGAACATGCGCCTGCATCAAGTGATCGTGGCAGGCAGCGGGAACCGCGCAATTGCCGATGCGCTGGCGCGCAACGACCATCTGCCTTTTGCCTCGGTGACGGCGTTGGCAGTGGATCGCGATAACCTGATTCGCGAATACCGGCGCTTCAATTTCGCCCACATGCAGCATCACGCGGTGGTGGATGCGTTAGTGAGCGGGCAGGGCGCTCGTGCCGAGGCGATCATGCGTGAGCATGCCAATGCGACCCTGCGCTATGCGGAGATTTTCGGTGCCGGCGTGAACGAGCGCATGAAGGTCATTCAGCGCTCGGACTGATCAGATGTCGAGCACCAGCAATGGAGTTTTCGAGCGTGAGCAGCATGGCGTGAACTGATCGTTGAGCGCCTGCTCGTCTTCAGTCAGAAACAGATCCCGATGATCCGGAATGCCCTTGAGGACGCGCGTCAGGCATGTGCCACACACACCTTGTTCGCACGACAGCGGAATATCGATGCCGTGGCTTTCGAGCACCTGAGCGACCGTCTTGTTGGCAGGAACGGCAATCACCTGACCGGTGCTGGCGATCTCGATAGAAAAGCTGCCGTCGTTGCTGGTGTCCACCGGCGCTGCGGAAAAGTACTCCCGGTGCAGATTGTCTTCAGGCCAGCCGGCAGCACGGGCGCTGTCGAGGATGTGTTGCATGAAGCCACCCGGTCCGCACACATACAAATGGGTATCGGGATGTGGCTGGGCGAGCACATTGGCGGCATCCAGCGCGGTAGCGGGCTGTTCATCAAGGTGCAGTGTGACCCGGTCGGCAAACGGCGAGTGCTTCAGGCGCTCGATAAACGCGCCACGCTCGACGGAACGAACACAGTAGTGCAGCTCGAAATCGGCACCGTCCAGCGCAAGCTGTTCAGCCATGCACAGAATGGGTGTGATGCCGATGCCGCCGCCAAACAGAAGCGTGCGACGGCTGTTCCCGGCCAGGGGAAACAGGTTGCGTGGCTCGCTGATGCGCAATTGCGCACCTGACTGAATCTGCTCATGCAGGCTGCGCGACCCGCCGCGTGAAGCCGGATCGTTGAGGACGCCGATCAGATAGCGATGACGCTCGTTCGGTGCGTTGCACAGCGAATACTGGCGGATCAGCCCGTCAGGCAAGTGCACGTCAATGTGTGCGCCTGCCGTGAAGGGCGGCAGCAGCTCGCCATCGGCTCGCACCAGCTCGAAACTGCAGATATCCAGCGCTTCATCGTTACGTGATAACACGGTCACGTCGATCATGGTATGTCCTCGGGTGACCGCAGCACGGGTCACTTCTGATTGTTTTCAACGCATTCGGGCTGGCAGCAGGCGGTCATTTAGTGGCCATTACTGGAATCTGTTCAGCTGTGCTGGCTCGTTCGGCAGCGATCAAGCGTTCCAGAATTTTACGCGACTGCACACCGCCGGCGTCGATATTGAGCTTGAGCAGGTTGCGCTGCGGGTGCTGAAGCAGGTTCTGTTGCTGGCGTTCAAGCATCTCCAGGTCTTCGCTGAAGATCTTGCGCTGCCCCTCGCGGATGGTGGCCGTCAGTTGCTCGTCAGCCGGGTTGAAGTTGCGCGCCATGCCCCAGAAGTACCAGATCGAGGTGTCGGTCTCTGGCGTGATGAAGTCGACAACGATGCTCGAGGCCTTGAACTCGTGAGGCGCGTGATAGCCACCTTTGCCCGCGTGGGCTACGCCTACCTCGATCAGTACATGGCTGGGCGGGGTGAAGCGGCAGATCTGCCAGCGATCGACTGGCACGTCATCGGCCAGGTTGTTGCCACGCAGCGCCATCTGCCAGAACGGCGGCGGCATGATGTTTTCCATGTGGCGTGCGGTAATGACTTCCTCGCCCTCGACCGTCGTGACAGGTGCCGCTTCGTCGATTTCCTTCTGACCGATGCTCGACGCATGCACGTAGGTTTCGTGGGTGAGGTCCATCAGGTTGTCGATCATCAGGCGATAGTCGCACTGAATATGAAACAGGCCGCCACCGTAGGCCCATTCGTCGCTGACCGCCCACTCCAGATGATGGATGAGCGCCGGATCGGCCTTTTCCCGGTCGCCAGGCCAGACCCATATGAAGCCGTAGCGCTCGACCGCGGCGAAGGTCTTGTTGCAGGGGAAGCCTCGAACACGCTGGCCGGGCATCGCGGCGGTCTTGCCATCGCCGCCCATCACCAGCCCGTGATAACCGCATACCAGTTGGCCGTTCTCGACATAACCCAGCGACAGCGGGGCACCGCGGTGCGGGCAGAAATCTTCTACGGCGACAACCTGCTGGTTCTGGTCGCGATAGAAGACCATCTTTTCGTTGCAGATTTGCCGACCCAGAGGCTTGTCGGCGACTTCATCTGCTGTACAGGCGACGTACCACGCATTCTTCGGGTGCATGACGGTTCTCCACGGTTCGATTATTGGTCTTATGGATCCACAGAATGAATCATGTTGTTTTCCTCGTGATTATTAATGCCACAGGATCAAGATTAATCCAATGATTAATTTAATTAACTATTATTTAATGGATCCACAGACTGGCCATCAGGCGGATCTGGACGCCAGCAGTGCTGCTCGCAGACGGGGGGCGAGTGCTTCCAGAAGGGTCTGCACAGAGCGCAATGCCCGGCAGTCGGGACGCGTCAGTAGCCACAGATCGGTGCTGCACCCCTGCAGTGGTTCACTCAACCTTTCCACTGAGCCAAGGCCCTGAATCGTGAAGTCGGTCAAGGCCGCCACGCCCAGACCGGCAGCGACCAACTGAGATACCGCCGACATGTTGCTGCAGCGATAGCGTGGGCTCACCGCCGGGAATGCCTGTTTACGCCAGATCACCGAAGGGTGGTCGGGCATTGAGTCGTCCGGGCTGATCCAGGGAATGGAGGCAGGGCTGTGTGTCAGCGCATCGCGGTATTCTGGGCGACCACAAATGAAGTAGTCCGCGCTGCCCAGGCATCGTCCGATCAGGTGTTCGGGCGGGGTATTGGTCAGGCGCAGCGCGATGTCGGCATCACGACGGCTGAGGTTGGCAAACGCGTTGGAGGTGGCCAGTTCCAGCGTGAGGGCAGGGTACTGCGGCATGAAGTCCGCGAGCGTTGGTAACAGCAGGCTGTGCAAGACCGCGTCAGTGCACGTCAGGCGTACCGTACCGCTGACCACCTGTTCGCCTTGCTGCAAGGCGATGCGGGCAGCGGCGAGTGCCTGTTCGGCGTGTTCCGCCTGCTCGGCCATGGCCTGGGCAGTATCCGTCGGAATGTAGCCGCGTCGGTTCTTTTCAAACAGCGCAGCTCCGAGGGCTGACTCCAGACGTCGGATCGAGCGGAACACTGTCGAAATATCAACGTGCAGCAGATCTGCAGCACGCGCCAGGGTCCGGCCGCGTACCAGCGCCAATACCAGAGAAAGATCGGCATGGGTGATTTCATATTGCATCGCTGCATTGTTCCTTTGCCTGAATGCCTATGTTTGTTGCGTAGATGACTATCCTAGACTGGTTTTATCCCGGCTGGATAGCGTCATATCGACGTGCTGGCTCACCAGATTTACAAGGACTCAACGTATGTCACGACCTCCCTTGATCGGCGTTACTGCCTGCCGTCAGCAGTTGGGCAAGTATTCCTCCCATACCGCAGGCGATAAATATGTCGAAGCGGCGGCGTTTGCGGGTGTCCCGGTCATTCTGCCCGCGCTCGACGTGCCCACCGAGCCTGCGCAGTTGCTGGCCTCACTGGACGGTTTGCTGTTTACCGGCTCGCCGTCCAATGTCGAGCCGCATCATTACAACGGCCCGGCGAGCGTGGAAGGCACTGCCCACGACGTGTTTCGGGATCGCACGACATTACCGCTGCTCAGGGCCGCCATCGCCCAGGGTGTGCCGGTGTTATGCATCTGCCGTGGTTTTCAGGAGCTGAATGTTGCACTGGGCGGCAGCCTGCATCAGCGGGTCCAGGAATTGCCCGGTTATCTGGATCACCGTGAGCCGCAAAGCGATGTGCTGGCCGTGCAGTACGCGCCGCAACACCCGGTGCAGGTGCAATCTGGCGGGTTGCTGGAGGCGCTCGGGCTTGCGCCGGGGTTCGAGGTCAATAGCCTGCACAGTCAGGGAATCGATCGTCTGGCATCGGATCTGCGCGCGGAAGCACTGGCACCCGACGGTCTGGTGGAAGCGGTTTCCCTGCCCGGTGCGCCAGGCTTTGTGCTGGGCGTGCAGTGGCACCCGGAGTGGGAGTTCATGAACAACCCTGTGTCGCTGAGCCTGTTCACGGCATTCCGTGAAGCCTGCCTGGCGTATGCCCGGAACCGTCAGGGCAGGTAGTGCGATGAGCTGCTGAGTGTTGCTGACAAACGTGATTTAATATCCGGCTTTGCGGCCTTGGGCGATGGACAATCCATTCCTTCTGGGCTTTGCTTCACTCATCGGATATCTTTCGCACAAGGCCATTATGGATACGGGAGCACGACTCAAACTGGTGCGTGAAAGCTACAAGCTGTCACAACGTGAACTCGCCAGACGCAGTGGTGTGACCAATGCCACGATTTCCCTGATTGAGCAAAATCGTGTCAGCCCCTCTATCAGCTCGTTGAAGAAGCTGCTTGAAGGCATCCCCATGACGCTTGCGGATTTCTTCACCTTCGACCAGCCGCCGGGGCAGGATCAGTATGTATTCCGCGCCGGTGACCAGCCTGACCTGGGTCGTAACGGTGTTCGCCTGCTGCTGGTCGGCGCAACCCTGCCGAGCCGCCAGATGCGTTTTCTGCGCGAGCAGTACGCGCCTGGCGCAGACTCGGGTGAAGAGCCCATCGTCCACAGCGAAGGCGAGGAGTGCGGGTTGGTGACGCGCGGCACCGTGGAGCTGACCATCGATGGGCAGGTCAATATTCTCGGTCCCGGGGACGGTTATTACTTCCCGACCACCTTACCGCACCGCTTCCGCAACATCGGCCAGGACGAGGCCGAGATCATCAGTTCCAACACGCCCGCCAATTTTTAGCGCACAGCGCCTGCAACGACGATAATTTCCGGCCGCCTGGCACCTCTGGCTGCACCTCAACTGACCAAGGCTGTCGGCATATAACCCTGGGGGTTCATGCACTGCCAGCGCCAGGCGTCAGTGAGCATCGAATCAAGGTTGAACCTGGCACGCCAATCCAGCTCACGCAATGCTTTCCCCGGATCCGACCAGCACACCGCAATGTCTCCGGTCCGGCGCGGCTGAAAGATCAAAGGCACGGTTTTGCCGGAGATACGTTCGAAAGCGTGCACCACCTCGAGGACTGAATAACCCTGCCCAGTCCCCAGATTCCAGACGGATACGCCTTGTTCGCTACGTATTCTGTCCAGCGCCTTCAAGTGGCCCTCAGCCAGATCCATTACGTGAAGGTAATCACGCACACCTGTGCCGTCCGGCGTCGGGTAGTCGGTGCCAAAAATGTGCAGGGCAGGGCGTCTTCGATTGGCAACCTGCAGCAGGAAGGGCAGCAGGTTATTAGGCGTGTTGCAGGGCGACTCGCCCAGCAGGCCGGACGGATGGGCGCCAATGGGATTGAAGTAGCGCAGCAGCCCGATGGACCAGCGTGGATCCGAGCGGGCGACGCTTTTCATCACATGCTCGGCCATCAGTTTGGAATGCCCGTAAGGATTGGTCGGCAAACCCAGTGGGCAGTTCTCGTCCAGCGGCATTTGCTCACGGTCGCCGTATACAGTCGCTGATGAGCTGAACAACAGGTTGAACACGCCTGCCTGCGCCATCGCCTGACACAGGTTTACGCTGCCACTCACGTTGGTCTCGAAATAGCGCAACGGCTCTCTCACGCTTTCGCCCACCGCCTTGAGCCCGGCGCAATGCACCACAGCGTTCACTGGGTGGCGAGCGAATAGCCGGTTCAACGTCGCTTTGCTGCGTACATCGCCGTGGATGAACTCCACCTGTCGCCCGCTGAGTGTCTCCACCCGGCTCAATGTCTCTCGTGAGCTGTTGCACAAGTTATCAAGCACCACGACATCGTGGCCCTCTTCAAGCAATTGAAGCGCAACGTGAGCGCCAATGTATCCCGCACCACCGGTAACCAGAATCATGATTATCCTTCCTGGATGTTCGCCGCCTCGGCAAGAGGCGTGCTGAGGGCTCGGCGTCGTGACCTTTATCAACAGGACGACAGAGGAGCCTTGCTTGCGAAAATCAGGACCAGACCACCGCGTGGGGAAAACGTACCGCAGGTGCCAAAAAACATTCGCTCAAGACTAGGGGCGTATTTGTTCCGCCGAGTTCAACGGTTCATTCCCGACGGCACATACCCTTTATCGGAATCAGCGAACAGCGGCCCGGGCGCATGCTCGAAACTGATGAGAATATCTATAGTTATTCCATGCACGTGATTGTTCCATGCATGCAACAGCCGCCAACGCACATCCTCATCATGAATGCCGTCGAAGTTCAGCCCTTTTCAGAGCCCTTCAGTTTCATCCAGGACTTTTTAGAAAAAAGGGAGACTTCATGAACGGTGTCCAGAAAATCCAATCCGCAAGGTCGGCTTCAGCCAGCGTCGAGGCAGCCGTCAGACCGCTGCTGCTGTGCCTGTCCCACCTCAGGTGGGGGTTTGTGTACCAGCGTCCGCAGCACATCATGTCGCGCATGGCGCAGGATTATCGGGTGTTGTTTCTAGAGGAGCCTGTTTTTTCAGACTCGCCTCGCATCTGGCTTGAGTCACTGCCGCAAGCATGCGGTGTCACCGTATTGGTGCCGCACCTGCCTTCGCAGATGCAGCCTGACCAAGTGATCACTGCACAGCGCACGTTGCTGGATGGTTTTATGGATGCGCAACAATTTGGGGAGCTGCTGTTGTGGTATTTCACCCCGATGGCCCTGGCGTTTACCGACCACCTGCGCGCGCAAGTGACGATCTTCGATTGCATGGACGAGCTGTCTGCGTTCAAAGGTGCGCCGCCAGAGCTTGTCGAGCAGGAGCAAGCGCTGATGAAGCGCGCAGATGTTGTCTTTACCGGCGGCTTCAGCCTCTGGGAGGCCAAGCGCCTGCAGCATACAAATGCACACGCCATGCCCAGCAGCGTCGATATCGGGCATTTTGCAGCCGCTCGCAACATGCTTGCCGCCCCGAAGGATCAACACTGCATCCCCCACCCAAGGCTAGGCTATTTTGGCGTCATTGATGAGCGTTTCGATATTGAACTGATTCGAGAAGTGGCGGAATCACAGCCCACATGGCAAATCATTTTGATCGGTCCTGTTGTGAAAATCGATCCGGCAACCCTGCCGCGCATGGCCAACGTTCATTATCTGGGCAGCAAGCCTTATGACGATTTACCTGCCTATCTGTCTGGCTGGGATGTCGCATTGATGCCGTTTGCCCTGAACGATTCCACACGCTTTATCAGCCCGACCAAGACGCCGGAGTACCTGGCTGGCGGTCGTCCAGTGGTATCAACCCGGATTGCCGACGTTGTCAGAACTTACGGTGAGTCTGGAGTCGTCGCAATTGCCGATGATGCCGACGCGTTTGTGCGCGCGATTCGCGAAGCTCTGGCGCATAAGGATCCTGCTGATTTTCTGCGTAAGGTTGACGCAGTGCTGGTCGGAGAGTCCTGGGACAACACGTGCGCTGCCATGAAGGCGCAAATCGGCCTGGTAACGACTGGGGAGCAAACCCAATGCCTCGGATAAATCCTCAATCAGCCGCGTTTGCAGAGACGCACTATGATTTCCTGATCGTCGGTGCAGGTTTTGCGGGAAGTGTAGTGGCGGAAAGGCTGGCAGCCGGATTGGGTAAACGTGTTTTGCTGATCGACCGACGTCCACACATTGCGGGTAACGCTTACGATCACCTGGACAGCGCCGGGGTGTTGGTCCATCAATACGGGCCGCATATCTTCCACACCAATGCCGAGCGCATTGTGGAATACCTATCGCGATTTACCGAATGGCGCGACTACCAACACCGTGTGCTCGCCAGTGTGGACGGCCAATTGCTGCCTATTCCGATCAACCTCGATACGCTCAACAGCTTGTACGGTTTGCAGATGAATGAGCAACAAGCCGAAGCCTTTCTCGCCAGCCGGGCCGAGCCGGTAGAGTTGATAAGAACCTCCGAAGACGTTGTGATCAATCAAGTAGGCCGGGAGTTGTACGAGAAGTTTTTCCGTGGCTACACCCGCAAGCAATGGGGGCTGGACCCGTCGCAACTGGACAGGTCGGTCACCTCTCGAGTGCCTACCCGTACCACTTCGGACAGTCGCTACTTCACGGATACCTTTCAGAAAATGCCGCTGCATGGCTATACGCACATGTTTGACCGGATGCTCGATCACCCGCTTATCGACGTGGCGCTGGGGGTCAACTTTGCCGATGTACGCGGGGCCTTGCAGTATCGGCACCTGATCTACTGCGGGCCAATCGATGAATACTTCGATTATTGCTATGGCCGTCTTCCATATCGGTCCTTGCGTTTCGAGCACAAAACCGTTGATCAGGCACAGTTTCAATCCGTGGCCGTGGTCAACTACCCGGATGAGGCCATTGCTCATACGCGAATCACAGAATACAAGCACCTCACCGGTCAACGGCATGCCAGGACCAGTATCAGCTATGAGTTCCCGAGTGCCGAGGGCGACCCTTACTACCCCATTCCGCGACCGGAAAACACTGAGTTGTACAAGCGTTACAAGGCGTTGGCCGATCAGTCGGATGAGGTGACTTTCCTTGGGCGGCTGGGTACTTACAAGTATTACAACATGGACCAGGTTGTCGGTCAGGCATTGGCGCTGTTCCAGCGGCTGGCTCATGAGTTGCCGGAGCAGATTGCCGAACCGATTGAACAGCCTGCGCGAGGCTGAGCATGGGTCTTCTGTTCGACAGCTTCTTCATAGGCGGATTCGAGTGTGCCAGCCATCGACGACGCGACGGCGTGCGACTCGATCTGCTTCACTCCACCGGGCACGACCGTTGGGCAACCGAAGATTTTGCCGCAATGGCGACGCACGGAATACGTACCGTGCGTGACGGTTTGCGCTGGCACCTGATTGAAACCAGCCCGAACTGTTACGACTGGAGCAGTTTTTTGCCTATGTTACGAGCCGCGCGGCGTCAGGGCACTCAGGTGATCTGGGACTTATGCCATTACGGTTATCCTGATGACCTGGATATCTGGCGGCCGGAGTTTGTCGAGCGCTTTGCGCGTTTTGCCGCTGCGGTAGCTCAGGTAGTCAAAGACGAAGGGGAGACCGCCCCCTTTTATTCGCCAATCAATGAAATTTCGTTCTGGAGCTGGGCGGGAGGTGAAGTTGCTTATTTCAACCCCGGTAGTCAGCAGCGCGGCATGGAACTCAAACAGCAACTGGTCCGGGCCAGCATTGCGGCGATAGAGGCGATACGCGCAATAGAGCCCGGCGCGCGTTTTATTCAGGCCGAGCCATTGATTCACGTCGTACCGGCTACGCGCGGTAGTGCGGAGATAGCGGCAGCAGAGTGCTATCGGCAGGCGCAGTTTGAAGCCTGGGATCTTTTATCCGGGCGTCAATTGCCTGGGCTGGGCGGCCGCCCCGAGTATCTGGATGTGTTGGGCGTCAACTTCTACCCACATAACCAATGGCAGTTCAACGGTCGAAAGCTCACCCAGGACGACCCGCAATACAGGCCATTTCAGGGCATGTTGAGCGAGCTGCATACGCGGTACGCAAGACCGCTATTGATTTCTGAAACCGGTGCCGAAGACGTACAGCGTCTGCCCTGGTTCAATTACATCTGTGCCGAGGTCAGTAAGGCTGTCAGGGCAGGCTTACCTGTGGAAGGTATCTGCTGGTACCCCATTCTCGATTATCCGGGCTGGGACGACGCCCGATACTGCCCGACGGGCCTGTTGGGTTATGCAGACGGGCAGGGTAAGCGGGCCGCCTTTCACCCTTTGCAGGTGGCGTTACGCGAGAGTGCGAGTGAATTTGCGGCTCTCATTCGACAAAAGGACGAAAAATCGGCTCTCGGCGTGAACGCTTTTTGAGTGTTTAGCCCCTCATATGAATATAATTCGTTTTTTGTCCAAAATCTGAGAACCCTTTCAAGGCTCCGCCAGTCCTAGCTTTGAGAACGTGAATTACACCCAACCAATATGTGTGGAGTTTCTGGAGTGTCGGAAGAAAAAGCCCGTGTCGACAATGCTGCAACGGGAGATATCCAGCATCAGGGAAAAGATATCTTTTTTGCGGCGGTGGAAACGACACGGATGCCAATGATCGTGACGGACCCCAACCGTGCGGACAACCCGATCATTTTTTCCAATCGCGCGTTTCTGGAAATGACGGGCTATTCGTCAGAAGAAATCATCGGTACCAACTGCCGGTTTCTTCAGGGGCCGGAAACGGATCGGGCCGTGGTGCAGTCCATTCGTGAGGCGATTGACGAGCGCGTCGATATCTCTACCGAAATTCTTAACTATCGCAAGGACGGTTCTACCTTCTGGAATGCCTTGTTTATTTCTCCGGTTTATAACGATGCCGGAGACCTGATCTATTTCTTTGCGTCGCAACTGGATATCAGTCGACGTCGGGATGCTGAAGAAGCCCTGCGTCAGGCGCAGAAAATGGAAGCTCTGGGGCAGCTTACCGGAGGCATCGCTCATGACTTCAATAACCTGCTTCAAGTCATGGGCGGCTATATTGATTTGATCGGCAGCGCTGCTGAGAAACCCACTATCGATGTGCAGCGTGTCCAGCGCAGCGTTTATCACGCCAAGTCTGCTGTCGAACGCGCGAGTACGCTGACCAAGCAATTACTGGCATTTGCCCGTAAGCAGAAGCTGCAGGGACGAGTGCTCAACCTCAATGGTCTGGTTTCCAGCACAGAGCCCTTGATCGAGCGTACGTTCGGGCCGCATGTGACGATCGAAACCGATCTGGACCCGGCCTTGAAAAACTGCCGTATCGACCCGACCCAGGCAGAAGTTGCCCTGCTGAACATCTTCATCAACGCCAGGGATGCGCTGATTGGCAGGCCTGACCCGAAAATATCCATTGAAACCCGCAATCTGGTCGTCGATGAGTTGGCCAACATGTCTCATGACGGCTTGCTGCCTGGTCGCTACGTCAGTATTGCCATAACGGACAATGGCATTGGCATGCCATCGAGTATTCGTGACCGTGTGATGGACCCGTTTTTTACCACCAAGGAAGAGGGCAAGGGTTCAGGGCTCGGTCTTTCGATGGTCTATGGCTTTGCCAAACAGTCGGGCGGCGCGGCGCGGATCTATACCGAAGAAGGTATTGGCACAACGCTGCGCCTGTATTTTCCGGTAGACGAGGCAATGCTGACCCACTCGGAGCCACCAAAAGCTGTCGACAGACGCATTGGCAGCTGCGAGCGGATTCTGATTGTCGAGGACCGGCCTGACGTCGCCGAGCTGGCGAAGATGGTGCTGGATGACTACGGCTATGTCTGCGAAATCGTACTCAACGCTCGCGAAGCGCTGAAGAAATTCGAATCCGGCAGCAGGTATGACCTGCTGTTCACTGACCTGATCATGCCGGGCGGCATGAACGGCGTGATGCTCGCGCGGGAAGTGAGGCGCAGGTATCCGAAGATCAAGGTGCTGCTGACCACCGGCTACGCTGAAAGCTCGATCGAACGAACCGATATCGGCGGTTCCGAGTTCGATGTGGTATCCAAGCCCTGCATGCCTCAAGACCTCGCCCGGAAGGTCAGGCAGGTGCTGGACGGACCTAACGGCATCGCTTGATTGTCCCGCTACCGAAGACCTGAAGGCCTGACTGTTCTCGGTCAGGCTGACGAGTATGTGGTTATACCCATTATTGACTGTGCCTTATGGGGTGCCATTGTTTATTAATGCCTGTCGAGTATTAACAGACATCAGACAACCTCACTTATAAACATAGAAGCGATAATGAGGCCGCGAAGTTGTAAAGCGCTTGGAGCGTTACCGTCTCTTTCCGTTCCATTGATAGAGATCACTGTTCGTCGCCTTTTTATGTGGTTTTGCAGCCCCGAAAAAAGTCTATAAAAGTTTTAAACTTCTTGAGTGTCGCCCGGGTCATTAAAGTGTACGCCACACATTTCAGCGTTCACTGCCAATGACTCAAAGGACTCTTATTATGATTCGCGACGACCGCATCGCTCCAGGCTCCCCTGTGTATCAAGACACGCATGCCATGGCTCCTCTGCTTAAACGAATTTCCTGGAGCGCTATTCTGGCCGGTGTTGTATTGGCCATGGTTGTTTCGCTGTTGTTGAACCTGTTGGGCACGGCCATTGGAAGTGCCAGTATTGATCCAATGCAGGAAGCCAATCCGTTGTCCGGAATTGGTACAGGTGCGGGTATCTGGGTTGTTGTCAGCTCGGTAATCTCGCTGTTTGTCGGTGGTTGGGCGGCTGGCCGTCTGGCTCAGCGTGAAGGCGCTTTTCATGGTCTTCTGGTATGGGCGAGCGTATCGCTGATCACGGTCTATCTGGTGTCCAGTGCCGTAACAGGCGTGGTACGCGGTGGCCTTAATCTGGCAGGCAGCGGTATGTCGGCACTGGGCAGCGGTATTGCTCAGGTAGCGCCGGCCGTCGGCAGCAAGATTCAGGATCAATTGCGCGCTCAGGGCATTGATTTCAATCTGGACGATATCCAGGGCGAAATCGAAACGGCCATGCGTCAGACCGGCAAGCCCGAGCTGAACCCGGACAACGTCAAGCAGGAAGCTCAAGCGACTCAGCAGGATGCGCAGAATACTGCAAAGCAGAGCGCACAGAATCCTCAGCAAGCTGATGAGCAATTGGGTGGCCTGATGGACCGCATCAAAGCCAAAGGCGACCAGGCGTGGGATGCTGCTGACCGTCAGGCGCTGGTTAATCTGATCAAGGCGCGTGGCAACAAGACTGATGCCGAAGCCAATCAGATCGTCGATCAGGCTCAGGCCAGCTATCGTCAGGCTTATGCCAAGTATCAGGAACTGAAAGCTCAGGCAGAACAGAAAGCCCGTGAAGCAGCTGAAGTGACTGCCAAGCGCGTTTCGCAAGGTGCCTGGATTCTGTTGATCACTCTGGTGATCTCGGGTCTGGTCGCAGCGGGTGCGGGTGTACTGGGTCGTCGTACTCAGCCGCCAGCCAAAGTTGTCGCTGCGATCTGAACCAACGCAGCAAGACTGAACTGAAGTACCAGACGGGGAGCGTTGATCGCTCCCCGTTTTTATTTCAGCGGTTCGATATCGTGTCAGTGCCGATCCGACTTCGACAACACGTTGGTAAAGTCCATCCCTTAATTTTTTACCTTATCATCGTGCGGCTCTACAGCTTGCGTAACAGGGCAACTTTCAAAGAGCAAATACTCTAACAGCGTGCTGCGGGATATATATTCGATCTCAACGGTGGCACCTGTGCCATTGATGTTGCCAAGTCTATATTCACTGGGTTTTAAGGGTTGTTACTGTGAAGGTGTCCGGGTGGAATATCGGGTCGGGCTTTGGCTGTTCGGCAGTGGGCTCAGGCTGGGTGAATTCGGCACTGAGCAAGTACGCTTGTGAGCGTGCAGAATCAAATGTCATGTTGTGCGCCCACAAACGGGTGCTGACACTTCCTTTGGTCCGATACTGCCCGTCCGGGGCACGTTCAACCACGGTCAGACTGGCATCTGCACCACTGGGTATCAACAGGCGATCGTTTTGGCGGTCGTACGCCATGCTGTTGACAGCGCGGGGGGTGGGCAATGCTGCGAGGCGTTTGCCGGTCATCAAGTCGGCAATAATCAACTGAGGGCTTGCGCCACGACAGGCAATGAACAGACGTTGTCGCGATTCATCGGCGGCGACCGCGCTGGGTTTGTTGCAGCCCTCGAACGTCCAGTACTGATGTTTCTCCAGCAGTTGGCCTGAAAGAACGGCCACTTGATTCTCGTCACGCATCGGCACTATCAGCGTGCTGTCGCCAAGGATGATCGGCGCGTCGAGTTTCTGTGCCGGAACCTGCCGGGAACCAACGAGTGCGTCGGTACGTGCGTCGATGAAATACAGTGTGGAGTGGTCGCCGCGACGGCCGCTGGTAACGATCACTCGCTGATGCCCGGCATCGTAGATGACATTGTTCAGGTTGCCTGAGTCCAGTTTGAGCCGGTTTTGCACGGTCATGCGGTCCAGCGCGACGATGCCTAATGTCCCGTCCATGTTGGCGATATAGGCGCGATTGTGCTCGGGTGCAAAGGCAACGGCATTGGCACCGGTCGAGTTGTCCAGGGTCTTGATCAAAACCTGCCGTTCGACGTCGAACACGGATAAACCGTTCTCGCGGCGTGCGATGTACAAATGAGGCTGCGCCGGCTGCAATGCCGCGAACCCCCAACTGTAGCCAGCGCCTGGCAGCACGGTTGCTGCGCGGGTGGTGTACAGCAGCGAGTCATCCGCCTGAACCGAAAGAGGTGCCAGCAGCGTGAACACACTGGCAAAAATCTGTAATCCCGTCACCTTGAGCCACCTGATCAACGACATATCGGCTTAAAACTCCAGAGTGGTGGAAAGAATGAACTGCCGCGTATCACCAACGGACACGAAGTAACGGTTGGCGCTGGAGGTGTAATACGTGCGGTCAAACAGGTTCTTCACATTGAACTGAATGTTGAGCTTGTGCTCATCGACTTTTGTATCGTAAGACGCGAAGGCATCCGCCACGGTGTAGGCGGGCAGTTCGAATGAGTTGGCAGAGTCTCCCGGGCGCTCTCCGACGTAATGTGCGCCAGCGCCGGTGCGCAAGCGGTCACCGCCGCCGATAATGCTGCCCCAGTCGTATACCGCAGACACTGCCGCTGTGCGCCGGGCCACGTTCCACAGCTCGTTGCCCTTGTAGAGCGGGTCCTTGGTGATCTTCGCATCCAGTAGTGCAAAGCTGCTGATCACGCTCCAGCGATCGGTCAATTCTCCAGCCACGTCCAGTTCTATGCCTCGCGAGCGGGCTTCTCCGGATGTCCGCCAGTCGGTGAGCTTGGTCGCATCGTTGAACTGGGAGACCAGAATGTTTTTCTTGCGAATATCGAAGACCGCTGCGGTAGCCGTAATGCGTCCCGGAATGTCCAGTTTGGCACCCAGTTCGTAGGACCTGGCTTGCTCAGGCAGCACGGCAGAGTCAATGACCACGCCACTGCTTAACGGCGCAATGGTTGAGCTGGGTTTCAGTGATTGCGTGTAGCTGCCGTAGAACGACAGCACATCGTTGTATTTGTAGACGACGCCACCGCGCGGCAGCCATTTCTGCCCATTGATATTGGTGTTTGCCACAAAGGGGCGACCGCGTCCGGCTATTTGATCGTAGGTTTGGTAGCGCGCACCGGCCACCAGAATCCACTGCTCGTTGAGGTGGAACGAGTCCTGAGCAAATAACGAGGTGGCGCGTAGTTTATCGGTCTGGTCACTGTCGCTGGCCGATACCGTGCTGGACGGCGATTCCCGGCCATAGACAGGGTTCAGATAATTGAAGCTGGACCGCGCCGTTTGACGCAGCAGGTCCGAGCGGAAGATTTTGCGTTTCTCATCATCGACGCCGACCTGCAAGTTATTCTGGAAGCCTGCGATCTGAAAGGTGCCTTCCAGGTCGGCAATTGCAAAACTGTCGGTACTCACAGCACCATGGGTTGCATCGTTACTGCGCGTCACTGCGCCCGTGGCAGCATTGAGGGCATTGATTCGCAGTTGGTTGGCATCGTAGGTTTCACGGTTCCAGCTGTAGCCGAAATGAGATTTCCAGTTGTCGTTGAACTGATGGTCGACGCTTAGCTGCGTGAGGTCCGAGCGACCTTCCATTTCATTGAACGGTTCGTCCAGGCGCCGGGTTCTGGGAATATCCAGCGGGTGGTTGGTACGCGGGTCCAGTGCCGTGCCGCGGTCGAAAGGGTAAAGAAATTCCCTGTGCTCATATGAAAGCACCACTTGTGTCGTGTCGCCGTACCAGGCAAGCGATGGTGCGACCAGCGATTCTCGATGGGTGCCGAAGTTACGCCAGTAATCCTCGTCTTCATAATCCACCACCATGCGATAAGCCAAACGGCTATCGCCCAGCCCGCCGGTGCTGTCAAAGCTGCCACCGCTACCGTCGCGGCCATGCGCATAGGCGGAGGCGCGACCACTGATTGCGTTGTAGCTCTCCAGCTGCGGGCGTTTACTGACGACGTTGACTACGCCACCCGGGTCCATGATGCCGTAAAGCAGCGATGCCGGACCTTTGAGCACTTCCACGCTGTCAGCAGTAGCGCTCAGACCACGTCCCTGAACGATGGGCATTCCGTTGTGCATGATCGAACCGTCGCGATTGCCGCCAAAGCCACGCTTCATCAAGGTGTCTTGCGTCGCCGCCAGGGTGTTGCCCTGAGTGATGCCACTGGTATTGGCCAGCGCATCGTCCAGATTGCGCGGCTTCTGATCGCGCAGAACTTGCGCAGAAACCACGTTCACGACCTGGGGCACTTCCAGCGTCGACCTGTCGCTGTGCAGGATCGAACTCGCACCGGTTGGCTGGTAGCTGGTACTGCGATCGGAGTTGGCTTCAACCTGTGTCGCGCGCAACTCCATCGACTCTGAGGCAACCAGCGTGTAGCTGCCGTTGCTTTGCTGCGCGGCAAAGATGCCGCTGCCTGCGAGCAATGCGGTCAGTCCTTCAGTGACCGAGTAGTTGCCGTCAAGGCCCGGTCCGACCTTGCCGTCGGTATACGCCGCATTTCCGGCCAACTCGATACCTGCCTGCTGGGCAAAACGGACGAGTTGCCCGGTGAGTGGGCCTTTCTCGATGCTGAACCGGTGAGTCAACGCGCTTGCATCGGTGGCAGAGGCGGTTGAGACCCACGATGCACTTACACCGCCCACCGTCAATGGAATGATCATGGCCAGCGGCGTCAGGCTGAGATAAAACGGGCGTCGTTTATGGAAATGCATAGTGCTGGCGTCCACGCTGATGAAAGGAAAAAATATTGGCTTTCATCTACACCGGACGAGCAGGGCAAAAGGGGAACCACCGCGTGCAAAAAAATCAGGACCGCGCAATTATGCCCGCGCCTCGACAGTGACCCACCAGGGCAGCGTGCGCTTGATCGCCACGGGCAGTACCGACGCGAGGGCAGCCAGTGCCCTGTCTGTATCCTTGATGGAAAAGGTGCCGACCACTCGCAGCCCTGCAATTTTCTCGTTACAAGCAAGGTAGCCATGCCGGTAGCGGGACAGTTCATTGACGAACTGCAGGAGCGGCATACCTTCAGCGACCAGAATGCCGGACGTCCACGCGCGGCCAGAGGCAGGAGCGGGTTGCGGGCTGTCGAGTCGATCCCCATAAAGGGTTATCTGCTGTCCTGCATGTACATCGCAGCGTTGATCGGCTGCCATGACCGACACCTCGCCTGAATAGACCGTGATGCAGGTGGCGTCATCATTCAGTAGCCGTGCGCTGAATTCTGCGCTGTATGCCTGCGCTTTCCCATGAAGGGTTTTTACCTCCGTCCGCTTGTTCCGCGAGCGGGTAGCGTCAATCAATACTTCGCCTTTCAGCAGTTGCAACGCTTGAGCATCAGGGGCGACAGTAACGTTCAATGCGCTGGCGGTGTTGAGCCAGATTCGGGTGCCGTCAGCCAGCGTGAACTCTCGTGTTTCGCCCGTTGAGGTGGATACATCGGCCCGAATAGAAGCAAACAGCGAGCCGTTCTCACCGTTGTTCAGCAGTTGCCAGCCCAATGCCCCGCCCAGTGCGAGAACGCCCATTGAAAGAAGAGTCTGGCGACGACTCATCAATGAAGAGCTGGTGGACTGTAGAACCTTGTAAGCGCCATTTCTTTCTAGCGGATCCTGAAACTGGGCGAAGCGTCCACCTATCTTCTCCACCAGTGTCCAGGCCTTGCGGTGTTCCTCGTTCTGGCTCAGCCAATTCTGCCACTTGCGTCGCTCGGAATCGCCAGCATCCTCTGCACCCAGACGCGCATACCATGCCGCAGCTTGCTGGAGAACAGCATAGTGATCACTGCGAGGACTGTTCATGGTCGACACTCATCGGCACGTGCGGACAGTTCACGCACCATGCACTGATACATGACCTGTGCCATGTACTTTTTCACCATGCGCTCGCTAGTGCCAATCTGTTCGGCAATCTCGCGGTAAGTGTTGCCTGACAGTTGCGCCAGCAAAAAGGCGGTTCGCGCCTTGTGCGGCAAGTCACGCAGCATGGCGTCGATTTCATGCAGTGTCTCGAGAAGAATGGCAACGTACTCGGGGGAGGGGTGCAGGTTCTCGGGCCTGTTTGCCAGCTCCGTCAGCCATGCCTGCTCGATCTGCCCCCGGCGCCATTGATCGATGCACAGGCCGCGTGCAACGGTACATAGAAACGACCGCGCTTCACCGGGCAGCCTGAATGCTCGAGGCTTGAGCAACAGACGCAGGAAGGTATCGTGAGTCAGGTCCGCTACGTCGGCAGTGTTGAACGAGTTGCCAAAGCGCCGGGTCAGCCACTGACGTAGCCAGCCGGAGTGCTGTGCATAAAGGTCGTCGATGCGGGTCTGATCAGGAGCGCTTGAGCAGGTCATGAGAAAGCAGTCGTTCCGAAGTTATAGAGAATCATACGCATACAATAAACAATCTCATTGATAAAGCACAGAACAAGCGTGCCAATTGTCTTGTTGACTGACGTATGCCTTGCTGGCGTGTTCTGGCGTTGCCGCTCAATACGCTCGCCGCACGTGGGCAGGCGCTGTCGCAGATTCTCATCCTGCGTGCTATACCGATAAGCTATCGTCGATTTGAACCGGTTGCGTAAAGTGTCCAGCGTCGCGATATCCCGCCCGTGCGTGATGCACAAACGTGTCGTTTTGGTAAGCCATGAATATAAAAACCAACCTGAGACGTCGTATTGTGGTGGTGTTTGCGCTGATGAGCGCATTTGTGGCGGCCATGTTTGGCATTGGTATATACATGACCGAGCACTTCGTTGAATCCAGGCTCATTACCATTGATCTTGAAAACGATCTGCACCGTCTCTTGAATGCGCAAAGTACCAATGAGTGGAGTCATCGGCCTGAGCGCGAGGAATTGTTCTACGTCGAAGAGGGCGCAGGCGATTTGGCTGTTCCGCAGGATCTGGAATATCTGCATCCGGGGTTTCAGGAAATCACCCGTCAGGGCAAGGAGTATTACGCGCTGGTGAGTACCGTCGCCGACCGTCGCTATGTATTGTTGCGAGATCAAAGTGGTTTCGAAAAGCGCGAAAGGATGTTGCTGGCCATTGTATTTGTCGGTTTTGTGCTCAGCGTGCTGCTTGCCGTGTTGCTTGGGCGTGTGCTCGCCACACGCGTCATCGCTCCGGTCGCGCGTTTGTCGCGTCAGGTTCGACACCGTGATCAACTGTTGTCTATTGCGCCGCCGTTGTCTCCAGACTATGCCGATGATGAAGTGGGTGAGCTGGCTGTTTCTTTTGACCATACGCTCGGGCAATTGCGAGCGGCACTGGGCCGAGAGAAGTTGTTTACCAGTGATGTCAGTCACGAGTTGCGTACCCCTTTGATGGTACTTGCCTCGTCCAGTGAGTTACTGCTTGAGAGCCCCTGCCTGGATGAGTTGGGGCGAGCGAAAGTCTTGCGTATCACCCAGGCGACGTCCGACATGCGCCAGCTCGTTGAAACATTTCTCATGCTGGCCAGGGACAATGGAGCCCATGCGCGCAATGGTCCCCGGGCAACCGTACATGAAGTGGCGTGCGAGCTGATTGAGGTATGGCGAAAGCCGATAGAAAAAAAGGGGCTGGAGTTGATTTTCAGTCCTGGCGCGAACGCAGGTGCGTCTTACAACGCGACCCTGTTGCATTCGGTAATGGGGAATCTGCTGCGTAATGCCTGGCATTACACCGATACGGGGTATATCAAGCTGTCGCTGTTCAAGACCGGGTTTTGTGTAGAGGACAGCGGCTCGGGCATTTCCGACGACACGCAGAATGCGTTGTCCCGACCCTTCGTACGGGGTGAGGAACAACGTGGTGAAGGGCTGGGAGTAGGGCTGTCACTGGTTAATCGGATCTGTGCCTATCAGCGATGGCAGGTGACATCAAGCAACCTGCCTGGCGGTTGCAGCTTCCGTGTGGAACTGCAACCGCAGGATGCGGACAGCGAGCCCGTCAGAGTCAGTTGAGTGGTTTATGCGGGGTGGTTTCAAGCGGTTGCGCCAACTGCCGCCAGCCATAAAAGGCGAGCGCGGTAAGCAGCGCACTGAGCCAGACAATCACACCAGCCCAGAATGTGTGGGACATGAAATGCCAGCCCTGAACAACTCGTGTGGTGCCATAGATTGCACCCAGTACGGTCGATGCGTAGAGGATTGCCTTGGCATGGCGCCAGCAGTAACGGCGTGCAACGAAATACAGTGCCACCATGGTAAATCCCCCCGAAGCATGGCCTCCTGGCCAGCAACGACCCGCACCTGCTTCATGGAACAGGCTGAAGTTTTCGAACCACTCCTTTTTCTCCATTGTGCCGCCATACAGAGTGGTTTCCACAGGGCAGTAAATGCTCGTGTGACTTTTGAAAAAGTGGATCATGCCGGTGATCACCGCGAAAGAGACCACGATAAACAGCAGGTCGCGACGGTGACGAGCAGTGAAGCGTAACAATGGGGCTACCCGAGCAGTTTCCAGCAAGCCAATCATTCGGTCATTGCGCCCGGGTTTCAGCAGTGGCCATATAAAGGACAGCAACAGCCCGATTACTGCGGCTTCTCCCGTCCAGTCGGGAATGATCCTGGGCCAGCGGTGGGTCAGATTTTCAAATAGGCGGTCATGCTCAAACGGAAATACCTGAAGCGGATAGTAAAGCCAGTTGCTGATCGCTTCGTCGAGCGAAGTAAGATCAAAAACGACAAAGGTCAGCAGCGCTATTGCAATCGGCACGCCGAAGTTCCAAGCATAGAATCTTGATTTTTCGCTTTGCACTCTTTTTTATTCCGTAGTCATTTGCGTGGCTTGAGAGTTCAGGTCGATGTGCCCAAGTCTTCTGCGAGGCAGAATATACGTAGCGGCCTGTTCAATTCCTAGCAGGACTTTCATGAAAACCGTTTCATTCAGCTTTGGCATTTTTTTCACATGTCATTGACCCGACGATGACGTGTCCTTGATCAAGCTGGCGGCCTTAAAAGGACAGAGCCAGCGTGTTCGGTTTTCCATTGAACAGGCAGGCATACGGGGCAACTTGATGAAAAGTTATGGTAAATCCGCGTTCAGGGCATCTTCGCTTCTGGGCGGCAGGGTAAATGTTGTTCTGATGGCGGCCGCCATTGTGATTTCTTTGCTCGTGTTGACGGGTTACACCTATTGGCCGCGTTCGCCAGTTCGGCTTGTTCAGGGCGAGAATCTGGCCATGTCCGGTTTGTATGCCAGCTGGAACAAAGGTGATGTGATGGTACTGGTTCGCCACGGCGAACGCTGCGACCGCTCCAGCAACGAGTGCCTTGGTGCAAACGACGGCATCACTCGCTACGGCAGTTCCGTTTCGACAGATGTCGGCCGGTCGTTCAGCGAACTCGGGCTTGCACACACCGATGTAATAACCAGCCCCTTGACCCGCACCGCTCAGACCGCACAAGCCATGTTTGGCCATCCGGTGGAGGCCCAGGAATGGTTGTACAACTGTGACGAGACGATGCTGAATGAGGTGGTGGCGCACAAGTCTCTGAATCGAAATCTGATTCTGGTGACGCACAGCGGTTGTATCGGTCAGTTGGAAAGCCTGCATGGGTATCCTCATGCAGCCACCAGCGAGTACGACAGTGCGCTTTTCATTTCTCTCGACAGTCAGGGTAAACCCGTTATCCGGGGGATTATAAACCCGGAGGACTGGGCGCACCTGGCGCAGCAGAAAAGCCGCTGAGTTGCCAGGTACTTGGTGAAACTTGGCAGTGACTGAGGGCGGCGCGCATCGAAGAGGGTCTGCTCGGATAGAGGGCAAGTCGTGGCTTGCCCTCTATAGGCGGCGATGTTGCGTTACGGCTATGGCTTGGCGTTTTCAGGCTTCCAGCCGAGCAACTTGTGTTTGAACCCGTAACTGGCAACCTGGTAATAGGCGATGGCACGAGTGATCAATGGATCATCGCTGGTCGCCTTGCTTTCGACACTTTCTCCCAGCGCATTGTCGTGACGACGCAGACCCTGGCGAGGGCTGAGGATCGCAAGGTTGTCGCCGTCAAACAGGCCCAGGTGCTGGTAATTGCCGACTACCACGCGAGGCGGCAACGAGGTGTCCAGAAACAGGTTGCGGCCGAAGAACGTCGATTGATAGTCCAGGTTCAACAAACCCAGCAAGGTGGGCGCCAGGTCGATCTGACTGGCCAGACGGGATATTTCTGCCGGCTGGATCAGCTTGGGGGCGTAGATGAACAGCGGGATAGCATAGTTATCGATAGGCAGGTCTTCCTTTCCGGCGCTGCCCGCGGTGTGGTCAGCGACGAAGACGAATATTGTGTTGTCGAACCATGGTTTCTGGCGCGCGTCCGCCAGGAACTTGCCAATGGCGTAATCGGTATATTTCACTGCGCCATCACGGCCGTTACCCGACGGGATGTCGATACGTCCTTCGGGATACGTATAAGGGCGATGGTTGGACGTCGTCATGAGTTGCAGCAGGAACGGTTTTTTTGCCGCAAAATCGGCATCCGCCAGGTTCAGTGCCTGACGATAAAGGTCTTCGTCAGCCATGCCCCAGGCATTCTTGAAGTGAATGTCCTCTTCTTTGACGCTGCTCTGATCGACGACTCGATAACCGTTGCCGCTGAAAAAAGCATTCATGTTGTCGAAGTAACCACGCCCGCCATAAACGAAAACGCTGTCATAGCCCACATGGGCCAATTGCTGACCCAGGCTGGCAAAACCACTTTCGCGACCCACGCGCTTGACCACCGAGCGCCCTGGCGTGGGCGGAATGGAAAGGGTTATGGCCTCCAGACCACGGTCGGTGCGTGTACCTGTGGCGTAGAAGTTGTTGAAGTAAAGACCCTGTTTGCGTAGCGCATCGAGATTGGGCGTCAGGTTGCGTGTGTCTCCATTGCTGCCCAGGTATTTGGCACTGAGACTTTCGATGGTGACCAGTACGATGTTAGGCGTGCGTGGCGTTCCCGGGTTGTTGATCGACCGTCGAATATCCAGAGGGTCGTTGCCAGTGAATTGGCTGGCGGGCTCGGCAAGCTCCTGGCGCATTTGACCGGCGACCTGAGCATCGGGGAGGGTGGCGTAGAACTGTTGATAGTCCAGTTCATTGTTGCGGAACGCGGCAAAAAACTGATAAGGCCCGTTACTGGCGAGTTCCCGCTGATAGGCATTGCCGCCCATGCCGCGTGGTGTGTCCTGATCGACCCATTGCAGGCTGATACCCGCGAACAATAGCAATAATGCACTGGCGGCAAGACGACCACGATAGGACGGCAGAGGCGCTTTCACTGCTGCGGCTACTGCTCGACTGATCAGCAGACTAACGACGATAGCAACCAGCGCCAGAATGCCGAGCAGTTTACCCACAGGGTAGGATTCGAGAATGTTATTGAGTACTTCATCGGAATAGACCAGGTAGTCCACCGCGATAAAGTTGAACCTCACCCCGAACTCATCCCAGAACAGCCATTCGGCGACTGATACAAACAGCATGACGAATATACTTAACGTCATGACTCCCTGAAGGAACCAGCGGTGCCCGCGGGCACGCCACAACACCGGCGGGCAGAGGAAGACGTAAATGCCCAGAGGGACTGCAGCGTAGCTCAGGAAGGCAAGGTCGTAGAGAAGTCCCGTTGCGAAGGTGGCGAAAAACTGCGTTCCTGCTTCGTCCATATGAGTCGAAAATAAAAAAAGGCGTGTCAGAAAGAAAATGATCAGCCATGTACCAGTCGCCAGCAGCAAGAATCGGGCTGGGGCTGTTGAATAAATCCGCATTTGTCAATTCCTTGGACGGGAAAAATCTGAAATTTCAGGGTGAAATGTTGAGCATCAGCGTCTACTGCTGCGGCATGAAAGTTAGATGAGTTTTTCGCGTTGTCAAATTTCTGTAATCATAAACACACGCGGAAAGACAGTGCGTCCTGATGCTCTATTAATTAGTGTTAGCCAATTATTTATACACAAGAGTGAGTATTTGGTTGCGCAGGCGTGAAAAAAATGTTTAAGAGCTGTTCAACAATTATTCAACAACTCACTGTTTATAATTTGTCGTCCTGTTGCCTGTCGGTATCCTCTTTCTCGTCAAATCGGTATCTCCCTTGATGACTTCTCGTGTGCGTTCGCCGTTGCTGTTACTGCTGGGTGTCTTGCTGTTTTTTCTCGCACTGGGAAATCACCAGTTGCAAAATTCGACGGAGCCACGCGTGGCTGGCATTGCCATGGAAATGCACCTGAGTGGCAACTGGATTACGCCGAAACTGAACGACCAGCCTTTTCTGGAAAAGCCGCCGATGAGTGTGTGGCTGGATGCGGCGGCTATTCGGGTGTTCGGTCCTGCCCCATGGGCGGTAAGACTGGCTTCTGCCTGCGCTGGCCTGCTTAGCGTGTTGCTGCTTTACAGCATGCTGCGACTTTTCGGGCGGCCGGCATCCGTGGCCTGGGTGGCTGCTTTCATGCTGGCGACCCAGGCCAGCTTCTGGAGCAATTCGCGGCAAGTGGGCGAGGATGCCTTGCTGGCGTTGGGGGTAACCACCGCTTTGCTGGCATTCTTCCATGCCAGTAATCGCCTGCGTAGTGATGGGCTCTCTACAGGGCCCTGGTTGCTGTTCATGCTGGGTATCACACTGGCGACCCTGAGCAAGGGCGTGCTGGGGCTGGCAATGCCGGGCGTGGTGATTTTCGCCTGGCTTGTTTGCGAGTCAGTGCAGAACAAACGCATTGTTATTGCTCACTGGTTGCGCCCGGCAATGCTCACCCTTGTGGCCCTGATTCCGCTGCTCGTGTGGCTGTGTTTCCTGTACGGACAGGGTGGCATGCAGTCAGTGAAGGACGTGCTGTGGACCAACAGCGTTGGACGATTCAGTGGTTCGTTCGAAGAGGCGGGTCATTACGAACCTGCCTATTACTACCTGACAAAACTGCCTGAGGCATTCTTGCCATGGAATATCCTGGTTTATCTGGGGCTGTGGCATTTTCGAAAGCAGTTAATGGCCAATCGTTATCTGCTGTTCTTCGCCCTGTGGCTGGGCGCGCAGTTCCTGTTGTTGTCGCTGGCCTCCAGTAAACGCATGGTTTATCTGATGTCGCTGGCACCTGCGGCGGCAGTGATTGCTGCGGAATATGCTTTTGTTCTGGCTGAGCGATTGCAGGCTCGGTCGGGACGCTCATTTTTTGCGGCGTCTATCGTGAGGAATGGAAAGGCGCTCATGGCCGCAGGCGTTATGCTGGTTGTAGCGAGCTATCTAAGTGCAGCCCTATGGCTCGCGCCACAAGCCGACAGGCAGTTGTCATTTCTGCCGCTGACCGACAAAGTCCATACCTTGCAGGTGCAGGGACGGCAGGTTGCCTTGTTCCAGCCCAGCGAACGGCTGGCGGGGGCCAGCGTGTTCTATAGTCAGAGCCTGCTGAAAACACTCACTAGCAACGCTGAATTGACTGGTTTTCTTACCCGCGCTGACGGCAATGTCGCTGTGATGGAAAGCATGCAGCCACCCGAACCACCCCTGCGGATTGTTGACAGCGTAAAGGTCGGGGATCGTATCTACTATTTCGTCAGTCAGGCACCGCTGGCAGTGGCTGTCAGTCACTGACAGCCACTCTGCACGGCGAGCGTCGCAGGTTTGTTATACGGCCTGACTGCTCGCCACTTGATCATGCGGTATCCACTGCTTCTGCGGGATCGGCAGATCGCACGATTCACCACGACCGATGGGGAAGTAGTGAAAGCCGCGTTTTGCCAGCCGTTCAGTGTCATACAGATTCCGGCCGTCGAAGATGATCGGCGCATTCAGCCGCTGCTGTATCAGATCGAAATCCGGGGCTTTGAACTGCTGCCATTCGGTGCAGATGATCAGTGCATCGGCATCGTTGAGCGCGGACTCAGGTGTTCCCATGAGAATCAGGTCCTTGCGATGACCATAGATACGCTGGGTTTCCTGCATGGCCTCGGGGTCGAATGCCCGCACACTGGCACCGGCTTCCCACAGAGCTTCCATGAGCACGCGGCTGGGAGCGTCGCGCATATCGTCGGTATTGGGTTTGAACGCCAGCCCCCATAAAGCAAACGTCTTGCCGCGCAAGTCGCCTTGGTAGAACGCATTGACCCGTTCGAACAGCTTGCCCTTCTGCCGCTCGTTAATTGCCTCGACCACAGACAGCAGGTCGTTGGAGCAATGCGCCTCTCTGGCGCTGTGAATCAGGGCGCGAATGTCCTTGCCGAAGCATGAGCCGCCATAGCCGCAACCGGGGTAGATGAAGTCGTAACCAATGCGTGAGTCGGCACCGATGCCCAGCCTTACGGACTCGACGTCTGCGCCCAGATGTTCTGCCAGCTCGGCGATCTGGTTGATAAAGCTGATTTTGGTCGCCAGCATGCAGTTGGCGGCATACTTGGTCAGTTCGGCGCTGCGCAGGTCCATGAACATGATCCGGTCATGATTGCGGTTGAACGGCGCATACAGCTCGCGCATGACTTTGCGTACCGCCTCATTTTCGCAGCCGATGACAATCCGGTCCGGGCGCCGGCAATCGTTGACCGCCGAGCCCTCCTTGAGAAACTCGGGGTTGGACACTATATCGAACTGCAACAGCCGACCGGCCTGACGCAATGCCTTGTCGATATGGCTGCGCAAGGCGTCGCCACTGCCGACCGGCACGGTGGACTTCTCGACGATGATCAGCGGCTCGCAGCGATGCCGGGCAATGGCTTCGCCCACCGCGAAAAACCCGCCGAGATCGGCCGAGCCATCTGCTCGGGAAGGCGTGCCGACCGCGATGAAAAGCACCTCGGCATGCTCCACCGCCAGTCGCTCGTCGGTGGTGAAGTGCAGGCGTTCATGGTCCAGGTTGTCACGTACGAGATTGGCCAGTCCAGGCTCGTAAATGTGTACCTGACCCTGACGCAGTTGATCGATTTTGGCCTGGTCAATGTCCATACAGACAACATCATGGCCGACTTCGGCAAGTACGGTCGCTTGTACCAGACCTACATATCCGCTACCGAAAACGCTGATTCTCATGGGGAAGATCCTGAAGTGACGGGCTGGAGATGCGCCGCAGGTTGATGGTCAAGACACCTGCCACGATCAGCGTGACACCCACAGTTTTCGATACCGTGAACGTCTCATGGAAAAATGGCAGGGTTGCAGCCAGCGTATAAACCAGTGCATAGCTGATACTGAGGAGCGAATAGGCACGGCTGAGGGGCAAATCACGTAGCGCCAGCAGCCAGAAAAGCATGGAGAGTGCATAGGCTGTGATCGAGGCGCAGATGACGGCGACGGCACTGGACTGAACCTGCCCGATATCCTGCAGGTCGAGCCATTGCTCAGGCGAGGGCATGCGGCTCATGCCCCAGCGCATGCCCAATTGCGCCGAACTGACCAGCACAACACTGGTCATGGCGTACATCGTTGCGCTACGGCGGGTCATGCCTGGCGTCCCAGCTGAAATACGCCGACAAGGATCAGCGCAATACCAAGCCAGTGCTGTGGGTCAACCGGCTCTTTGAAAACATAGCGTCCCGCCAGGGTGATCAGCACGAAGTTGAGGCCCAGCATGGGGTACGCGATGCCTACATCCATGCGTTGCAGCACCAACAGCCAGACCAGCAGACCCAGCCCGAGGCAGGCAATCGCCAGCCACAGCCATATCGAACGCAGGGCAGCCAATACGCCGGGAAATGTCCCGCGCCAGCCTTCCACAGCGTACTTTTGTGCGATTTGGCCCAGGCACGTCAGCAGGCATGCGCTAAGGAGCATCAGCCACGTCATAGCGCTGACTTCTCATAAATGAGGATGGCCAGGTTGCCTTCGTCGTAACGCTGGCCGTCCTTGGGAAGCATTTCAAGCTCCTCCAGCTCATCATCACTCTTGCCACGCATGATCACGCCGACCCTGCCTTCGCTTCGGGCTTTTGTAATCCAGGCGTCGATGTCCTGCAGACGGACTTGGCGGCCCTGTACATCCGGATAACCCAGGCCGTATTCAAGCTCGCCCCAAGTATTGAAAAGCGCGATGTCCGGTCGTTTCAGGCGCCACGACATGGCAGAAGCAGCGCCCAGATCATTGCTCAGCAAATGTGTACAGGCTGCCAGCTCCGTTTGATGCCTGGCGACAAACTGGTCGGGAGTCTTGTTGTACACCACGTCGTTTGGTAGTGCCGCAGGCAGCAATACGATCAGTAGCCAGCTTCCCACCGCTGGCAGAGCCCAGAAGGTCAAAGGGCGGATGCCTTGCAGGGCGTTGGTGAGCGTCCATCCGGTAAGTACGATGACCGCCAGCAACAAGTGCATCGGTTCGTTTTCGTACACGGGCTGTTTCAACTGCACGTAGATCAGCGCTGAAAGCCCGAGCAAGGTCAATGCTGCGTTAACTATTCCGTTAACACGCAACGCCGTGCCACGGCCTTGATTGAGACGTTCGACCAGAGCGTCAGCCATGAGCAATGCCAGCGGCAGCAGGCAAGGCAGTATGTAGGTCGGCAACTTGCCTTTGCTCAGGCTCAGAAATGCCAGCGGCAGGACCAGCCATAGCAGCAGAAAGGCGGTATCGGGCCTGCTTTTCTGTTGCCAGGCTTGCTTCAATGTCACGGGCAGCAGCAGCGCCCAAGGCAGGCAGGCCGCGATCAGCAGAGGCAGGTAGAACCACCAGGGTTGGGCATGCTGCGCATTGTCCCCGGCAAACCGGCGAATGTGCTCGTGCCAGAAAAAGTAACGCCAGTAGTCGGGCTCTTGCTGGTGTACCGCCAGCGCCCACGGCAGACAGACCGCAATGGCAATCACCACCGCAAGCGGGCCGAACCTGAGCAGTTCGGTCAGGCGTCTTTGCCATAGCATGTAGGGCAGGGTGATGATGACCGGCAACGCCCAGGCGAGAAAGCCCTTGGTCATGAACCCCATGCCGCAGGCTACGCCGACCACCGCCCAGGCTAGCAGGCGGGCTCGGCCGATGCTGTGCACTGCGTACCAGAACGCTACCAGCGTCAAGTTTGTCCAGAGGGTGAATTGCGGGTCGAGATTGCTGTAACCGGCCTGGCCGGCGACGAAACCGAAACTCATGAACAGCAGTGCGCTGGCGAAGCTTTTGCGCGGGTCGCGCCAGATCTTTCCCGCCAGCAGGTAGGCCAGCAAGACACTTAAACCGGTGCTTATCGCCGAAGCAATGCGCACGCCGAACAGGTTCTCGCCAAACACCGCCTGGCCCAAGGCAATCAGCCAGTAACCGGCAGCCGGTTTTTCAAAGTAACGCAAGCCCATGAAGTGCGGCGCGATCCAGTTGCCGCTGTGAAGCATTTCCTGGCTGATCTGGGCATAGCGGGTTTCATCGGGAATCCACAAACCATGGAAACCCAGCGGCAGCAGGTAGGCCAGTAAGAATGCCGCTAACAGGAGTGCGCCATCACGGTATCTGGAGTGCATCACTGTTGCACCCCCAGCCAGCCTTCGCGACCGGGCAGGTGACCGCGAACAACTTGCCCGCAAGGCAGTTGCTCGATGGCTTCCGGCAGCAGCCGGCCCAGCGGTTTGAACTCGATTTCCCGGGCGTTGGCCTGCTGTAACAGCTGCCTGAAACCGTCTGCCATGACAATGCCCTCCACTTCAGCATGAATGGTATAAACGTTGAGCCGCCGCGCAGCGAAGCGGTTGAGAATGTAGTCGTTGAAGGCCCCCGGCTGGAGTTGCGGGCCGACGATCTCATCGAAGGTCGGCAAGTCCACTGGAATCTGTGGCGTGCCGGGGCTGCCATCAGCCAGTAACGGGCGAAACAGGGTGGCACCGCGACAGTCGCTGTTGTAGCGGAAACCAAACGCCTGCTTGGCCTGCACGACGTGCTGGTCGGCACGCCAGCCTGCTGCTGCGGAGCAGATCACCGGGTTGCCTAAAATGTCGCTCAGGCAGTCGACCCCACGGTGTATCTGTGCGGTCAACTGGCGATCGTTCCAGCGTCCGGCATTGGCTTGCCAGCCATGGTGATCCCACGCATGCAGGCCGACCTCATGGCCTGCATCCAGAGCACGACGCATCAACGGACCGAGGTCACGCCCGATCGGCTTGCCCGGCCACGCCGTACCCGCCAGCAAAATATCCCAGCCATACAGGCTCGCGGCTCTGGAGCGAAGCATCTTCCAGAAAAACGTCGGCCGTGCGAGACGCCACAGGTGACGTCCCATGTTGTCGGGGCCGACACTGAAAAAGAACGTCGCCTTGACCTCAGCTTCATCGAGTATGTCCAGCAATCTGGGCACGCCTTCACGGGTGCCCCTATACGTGTCGACATCGATTCTTAAGCCTGCCTGCATCAGCGCATATCCGCCTTTTCAGCCATGGCTTCGCGAAGGAAGAAGTCCAGGGTTTTGCCAATCGTTTCGCTCAGCTCGATACCTGGTGTCCAGCCAATCAACTGTCGGGCGTTGTCGATGCTCGGTTTGCGATGGCTGACATCCTGATAACCCTTGCCATAAAAGGACTGGCTTTCTACTTCGCGAAAGCCTGCGAATGGCGGGAAGTTGTCGCGCAACGGGTGCGCTTCGAACTGGCGCAGCAGCTCTTCACCCAATTGGCGAATGCTGGCCTCATTGTCGGGGTTGCCGATGTTGATGATCTGACCATTACAGCGCCCATCGCGATTTTCGATAATCCGCGCCAGCGCCTCGATGCCGTCGACGACATCGGTGAAACAGCGCTTCTGGGCTCCGCCATCCACCAGCCGAATCGGCGTACCTTCCACCAGGTGCAAAATCAGTTGGGTGATGGCCCGCGAACTGCCGATACGCGCCGAGTCCAGTCGGTCCAGGCGTGGGCCCATCCAGTTGAACGGGCGAAACAGGGTGAATTGCAGGCCTTTCTGACCATAAGCCCAGATCACGCGGTCCAGCAGTTGCTTGGACACCGAGTAGATCCAGCGCTGCTTGTTGATCGGGCCAACGATAAGGTTCGATGTGTCTTCGTTGAAGCTCGCGTCCTGGCACATGCCATAGACTTCTGACGTTGACGGGAAAATCACCCGCTTGTTGTACTTCACGCAGTAACGGACGATCTTCAGGTTTTCTTCGAAATCCAGCTCGAACACCCGCAGTGGGTTGCGGGTGTATTCAATCGGTGTAGCGATGGCCACCAATGGCAGCACTACATCGCATTTCTTGATGTGATACTCGATCCACTCGGTGTGGATGCTGATGTCGCCTTCGATGAAGTGAAAGTTCGGCTTGGTTCGCAGGCGCTCGATAGCGTCTGAACCGATGTCCATGCCGTAGATTTCGTAACGATCGTCCTGCAGCAGACGCTCCGACAGATGATTGCCGATGAAACCGTTGACGCCGAGGATCAGCACGCGGGTACGGCGGGCCGGGCGGCGCTTTTCTGTATCGAGCAGTTGCGAGCCTTCCACCAGACCGAACTCGCGGGCCAGCTGTGCGCCACTGAGGTACAAGCCGGTGTCGCCGCGCTGTCCTGCGTTGATCACCAACGAACCCTCACCGCAGGCGATACGCAACGGGTCGTGGCTGATGACCGTGCCAGGTGCTTCGCCGTTATTGCCTGCCTCGGCACTGGCGGCCCAGACAATCAACTTGTTCTCGCCTACCGGGCAGAATGCGCCGGGGTAGGGCTGCGTGACTGCCCGTATCAGGTTGTACAGTTGCGTGGCCGGAAGCGACCAGTCGATCAAACCGTCGGCCGGGGTGCGGCGACCGAAACAGGTTGCAAGGGATTCGTCCTGCGGCGTGCCTGAAAGTTGCCCGAGGGCAAGCAGGGGTAGCGTTTCACTAAGCAGGTCAGCGGCGGCTTCACGCAGTTTGCCGTGGAGCGTCAAGGCTGTATCGGTGGAACTGATCGAGACGCGTTGCTGAGCAACTATCGGCCCTGCATCGGCGCGCTTGACCATCTGATGCAAGGTCACGCCGGTTTCGCTCTCACCGTTGACCAGCACCCAGTTTGCCGGCGCTCGTCCGCGGTAGCGTGGTAACAGCGAGCCATGCAGATTCAATGCGCCCTTGCTGGCACACGCCAGTAGAGGCTCACCGAGCAACTGGCGGTAATAGAAGGAAAAGATGAAGTCAGGGGCCAATTTGCCGATGCGCTCCACCCACAAAGGGTGGTTAGGGTCCTCAGGAGCATGCACGGGAATGCCGTGTCGCGCACACAGCTGCGCCACGGAACCGAAGAAGGTTTTTTCCTTGGGGTCGTCGGCGTGAGTGAAAACTGCAGCAATTTCATAACCTGCGCCCAACAGCGCTTGCAGGCCGACACAGCCAATATCGTGATAAGCGAAAACGACAGCTTTAGGGCTCATGGCGCAACCTTGTTCATATAGGGAGTTACAGAGGAATCAACGCTTTCGCTGGCAACTTCGGACGAGCTGCGCACGACTTTTTCGATGAAGAAGCGCGGACGCGCACGGACATCGCTGTACATTCGGCCCAGGTATTCACCCAGCAATCCCATGCCGATGAACTGCCCCCCGGTGAATACGAACAGCACCGCAAACAGCACGAACGTGCCATCACCGGCCCATGACGCACCGAAGATCAGGCGCAGAACGATCAGTACCGCAGCGAACAGCACGCCGAGCAGTGCCATGCTGAAGCCGATAATGCTGAGCAGGCGCAAGGGCGTAGTGGTCATGCAGGTGATCAGGTCAAACATGAGGTTGACCAGGCGCATGGGGCTGTATTTCGAGTCGCCATGTTCACGTTCGGCGTGATCGACCAATACCTCGGTCGTGTGCCGCGCGAAACTGTTGGCCAGAATCGGAATGAAAGTGCTGCGCTCGCGGCAGGCCAGCATTGCATCGACAATCGTGCGCCGGTACGCGCGCAGCATGCAGCCGTAATCGTTCATGGCCACGCCTGTGGAGCGCTGTACTGCCAGGTTGATGAGCTTGGATGGCCAACGTCGCCAGGCAGAGTCCTGACGATTGCTGCGCACTGTGCCGACAACGTCATATCCCTGCTCTGCAAGCGCCACCAGCCGGGGAATTTCCTCGGGAGGATTCTGCAGATCAGCGTCGAGGGTGATCACCACATCACCTTTGCACTGCTCGAAACCGGCCATGATCGCTGCGTGCTGACCGTAGTTACGATTCAGAATCACCGCAACGAAGGGGCTGCCAGGCTGATGTGCGGCCTGTTGAAGAATCTCTGCCGATTCATCACGACTACCGTCATCCACCAGCACGATTTCGAAGCGGTGATTCAATTGTTTACAGGCCGCGTCAGTACGCCGTAGCAACTCGGGCAAGCTCTGGCGCTCGTTGTAGACAGGGATGACAATCGACACAAACTTGATTGGGTAGGGTCTCAATGGCTGGATTCCACGGTCGATTCAATGGCACTGACAACCCGCTCGACATCATCCAGCGTCATGTCAGGGAACAGGGGGATAGAGCAAAGCCTTGATGAGTTCCATTCGGTGTCTGGCAGGCAGACGTCAGGGAAACGCTTGCGGTAATAGCTGTGCAGGTGAGTCGCAATGAAGTGGATGCCGGTGCCGATGTTTTGAGCCTGCAAGGCCTTCATGAACGCGTCGCGATCCAGCCCGCAGCGCTCGGGGTCAATGCGCAGAATGAACAGATGCCAGGCGTGGTGCTGGGCGTAGCGGGGCAGGGCGAGGGGAAGGACCGGGCTCGCGGCCAGCCGTTCGAGATAGTGGCTGGCGAGCGCCTGACGCTTTGCATTGATTGCGTCAAGGCGTTGCAACTGCACCAGGGCAATACTCGCATTCAGGTCGGCCAGGTTGTATTTGAAGCCTGGCTCCATGACTTCTGCCTGTGGTTTGCGACCCAGCGTCAGTCGGTCGTAGGCGTCGACACCCAGACCATGGAATTTAAGTTGGCGCACCCGATCAGCCAGTTGCGCGTTGTCGGTGACGAACATTGCACCTTCGGCACAGGTCATGTTCTTGATCGCGTGAAATGAAAATATCGCGGTGCCCTGATTGCCGACCGGACGACCCTTGTAAGCGGTTCCGGTCGCATGGGCAGCGTCTTCTATCACAGTAATGCCATGCCGATCCGCCAGCGCATAAAGCGGATCAAGATCGAATGCGGCGCCAGCGTAATGCACCGGTACTATCGCTTTGGTTCGTGGCGTGATGGCTTGCTCTATCAGCGCTGCGCTGCTCATCAGAGTGCCACGGTCGACGTCGACAAAAACCGGAGTGGCCCCCAGCAGGCAAATCATGTTGGCCGTCGACACCCAGGTCTGCGAAGGCGTAATCACTTCATCGCCAGGCCCCACACCCAGTGCCAGTAGCGCAACATGCATCGCCCCGGTAGCAGACGACAACGCAACCGCATGTTGCGCGCCAACCCGCACCGCAAATTGCTCCTCAAGCTTCTGACATTCCGGCCCGGTTGTGATCCACCCGGAACGCAGCACACGAGTCACCGCAGCAACTTCTTCATCGCCTATGGAAGGCCGTGAAAAAGCAAGAAAAGCCTGGCTCATAGATATTTTTCCAATTTACGTTTCATAGCCAATATAGCCAACACAGAAAAAAACGCATGACACGGGGGCACAAACATAGACGTGCATCAACGGCGAGCTGCCAAGACGGGAATACCGGTAGCGGCTGCAAGTGGCGCAATGTGTATGGGCACATTCGCTGGACACCAGAAACGGCCTGCTGACGAAAGCAAGTGTCGCGAAGATAGGGGCTCAAACATCAAAATATTGTCCAGACGCCGTTGGTTTTTTGTGGCGCATTGCAGCGCTTGTGAGCCATAGGGTAGGGCGGGTTATATGGGGATAACAATGTCGTCATGACAATATGTAGAATTATTAATGTGGTGTTCAGCTTTCATTTAGGTAATCGCAGACAGACAGCTTGAGTTCAGCTTGGTCATGCTAATTGTGGGAGTTTGTAAGTGACGTTACGTATGGCAACGCCATTGGAATTTAATGAAGCTTTCATGACCAGAGTGCGAATTTATATGGCTGGGTGCAGGCAACAGCTTGAGTGCCCGTATGCTTGGGCCGGGGTGATTGTGCCTGTGTGGCGGTAGGCTGCCTTGCGGCTGTCGGCAGCGCGTTTGACAGTTTGCTCAGGTCAGTTGGTGGAGCGAACGAAGGCGTGGAGGACCAGGCGTTATCTGGTTATTAATATAACTCAACTAAATGTCTGTTTAGTTGAGTTATATGAGAGTGTGCCCATTGTATAAGTATAAACAGGCGAGGGTTGCCGTTCCAAGCCTCGGCACTGTCATATTTATCACCTATTAGCTCATCAGGCTACAGGGCGGGTATTGGCAGAGCTGTTAAATGCCTTTCATACACTTGCGTACATCATCGTCTATAACGTTGCCTGGTTTGATGCAGTCCCTTAGCGGCTTTTCATCTTGCATGTCTTCAAACTCAGCTTTGGCCCGGTTTCGGCACTGTTTGTTTACAGCCTTGCCCAGCGGCGATGTGTCGCCTTTGTAGGGCTCGCATGTCGCTGCATTGGCAGCTTTTTGCATCTGCACGACCATTGGCAGGGTCGCGGGATCTACAGCCCATGCAGGTGAGCTTATGCAGGCAATTAAAATCGCTATTGTCCGTTTCATCATCAGTCCTTGATTTCAGGTCTAGCGGGCGCTGGTACCGTCGCGGACACTTTACCGTAAAACGCTTTGAATTCGAGTGGTGACTTGGGTTGCTGATTCGATGTGATCCGCGCGCAATGGCTCGGTCCGTCATTGATCGTCTCAAGCTGGCGATCACGATGTGTTGAAGCTCACGCTGCGATTGGGTCGGATACTGAAGTGTGAGGGGCTTCGATGTTCACGTTGTTGAATAGCCAGGAGGCAGTTCTCGGGCTTCAAATCTGGTGGCCAGGGCTCACAAAGGACGTATGTATAGGTACGCATAATGTGTGGACGTTATGGTACTTGCGGCCAACGGCCAGAATCGATTGTCGGGACCATTGCGCAGCCCCCGGCGATCGATTTACCCATAACGTCAATTATGCGTGGCACCACCTCTCCTGATCGCGTGTGACGCTCTCAGGCCCTCTGCAAGATCACTTCGCGCCATGATCACTCAGCTTTACCGCAACGGACCCATAACGCACAGCACAGTCGGTTGTCGGGTCCCGGAGGTCGTTTCTTGCAGCACCTGGCTATCTCAGGATTACTTTCAAGTCATGAAGGTAGATCTGCCAGGCAACCATCGCTATCAGCGCCTGTATCGTTGCCAGCGTCATGCCGCCAATGATGATGCCAATTGCTATTTCGTATGCCAGACGGCGTTCACGCTTCTTCTGAGTGCGTACCGTGTCGTCCTGATCGCGTTCTGCGCGCATTTTCTGTCCCTGTTGTTTTCGAGCCGAGCGGGTGGGGGTGCTGTTACACCCCCACTTTACCGTGGTATCCCACGGTCTACCGGTCACTCAGAATCGATAATCACATCTCCTGATTCTGAAAGCCTTGCGTAAGGCACTGATTTTTCAAGGATTTTGTGCACCAGTTCGCTGTCGCGTAATGGCTGCTTTCCTTGTTTGATCAGTATCTTATTGAATTCTATAGCTTTTTGCCGAATAGCTTCCTGCTCTGCAGTTGTCAGTCTTACGTTCGTGGCCATGCCATCACCGTTCATCAAATTCCCTCCAATAATACATGTGTGCACGTTGACACGTATTGACGTGTGCAGTTCCACATGTGTACATTCCTCCCCCATGTTACTTGTGTGCATGTGTAAGGACGCTCCGCATGATGATCGACTGGCTCACCGTTTCTCAGGAGCACGACCACGACCTACCTGTGGTCTGTGACGTTTTTACGTTGACCATCGATTCCAACACCAATGAGGTCCTGAGCACTCGCCAGCCTCGTTTCAAGCATGAAGCCAGCCATTCCACTTCCGTGACGATCCATGTACAGGGTCGAAAGGTTCGTGTCGAAGGCAATCCCAGTAGAGTAGGTCGCCTTGATAACCTTTTTGGCTACACCTCAGTTGAACAGTGCATATCTGTCTACAACTCGTTATTGCGTGAATACGGGCTTCCTGCTTTCACCCGTTGCACACGCCTTGAATTGCGCCAAGGCGTATCAGGCGCTAAATCGAGTGATCTCGTTGCCGATGGCGCCAAGATTGAACGAATCGACCTGACAACTAACATCGCTCTAGGCGAGGGTAATGTTCTTGCTTATCTTCGTGGTGTATCTAGTCAGCGTATTGGGCATTCAATAGGTTTCTTATATCCAAATGGCCGAACTGTTTCTTGGACCCCAAAGGGTAATGGTCAGGGCGGTCGTCTCCAGTATCGGAAGGGTTACGATAAGGCATTTGAAATGGATCAGAATCTTTTGCCTAAGATAAAACGTCTTTATGGTGAGGACTCCGAGCAATTCAAGTATGTTCTTGACCTTCGCAATTACTGTTTCCATAACGGTGTTGTCCGTATGGAACAAGAGTTAAAGAGTGAATTCCTCCAGCGTGAGGCCCTGTGCTATTGGGGTATGTTTAATGAGAGCCGATTTGGCGAACTCCACCGCGAGTTTCTTAAAATAGACGAAAGGTTAAAGGTGACAGCTATGGATATAGTTAGCATCAGTGAGCAATTGGTTTCTGAAAAAATCGTTGACTCTACTCGATCTGCGAATACTACAGCTATGTATGCAATCCAGTGGATGCATGGTCAGGTCTTTGACTTTAATAAAAAGCAGGTTCAGACTCACGCCGCTCGTCTTAATCGAATTGGTATCAATATTCGTAATGCTTGCGACACTTCGCGTTTCGCCCCTGTATTTGTTCGTCAGTGTCGCGAGGTATCCAAGTCCGAACTTGCTGTTCCTCTTTGGTATCGTCGTGCTAATCACTTGAAGTTGGCCGCATGAAGACTGTAAGCCTTCAAGGCATCCAGCTTTCACCTGGGCAACGTCGCATGCTTGACCAGCAGCGTCACGTCAAGCAGTTCATGAATCCTGTTCTGACCCAGCAAGTAGCAGAAACACTTGCTGTAATTCAAGTTCGTAAAGAGCAGGGCTTTAAACCCGAAAAGATATGGTTTCATGATCGCGAGTCGAGTTGGCAAGGTACTATTTCTGTTGCTGAATGGATGGGTTACTAATGGACAAGTCCCAATATCAAATTCTCCGTTATTCCGTCGAGGCCGAGATTGCCAATTTTAACTCTGGCAACATTGATGATTCTGCTTTCGCTAGTTCGCTTATGCGTCTGTTTTTACAGGCTTCATCAGCTGAACAAGTACGCTCGCAAATAGCCAAGCGACAGTTTCTTACGTTTCGCCGTGTACCTAATTTAACACCGCCCAGCTGGGCATACTCCAATCCGAGCTTAAGTTCTCGGCTTCCCAAACTTTAAAAGGGCACCATTATGTCTCTCAAATTCCCTACTCTTATGGTCGAAGTTTCTGGCATTTCCCGTAGCGGCATCGCTAAGCAGTCCAAGAATCCCTATACCATGTATCAGGCTTTTGTTCACCTTCCTGGAATCCCTTATCCTCAGAAGGTTGAATTCTATGCACAGCAACAGTCCGAAGTTCCTCAGCCTGGCACTTATGAGTGTGACGTTGTCTGTGATGTTCGCGATGGTCGTCTTCAATTCGATGTTGACCCTCGTCAAGGTCGTCGCAAGAACATTCCTCCGCTTTCTGATGCAATGAAAACTGCTTGATATGACAGCTTATCTTGTCTGTGAGGGCACTATAGCCATCAGTCCTAACAGGGGTGCTGCTACTTGTGCTGGCAACACTATGTCGGTTTATACGCCGTCTCAAGCTGAGCTATCAGATACAAAGATTCAATGGCTGACGCCGGAGATAGTTGTAAGTCTCTTCACGTTAGCTTTGATGTACTGGGCGAGTAACTTCGTCTTTAAGCAAATAAAGAAAGCCATCGAGCAATAATGCTCAACACACTGGAGTAACAAAATGGACGTAGCAGAAGTAATCTCGATCCTCACCACTGGCCTTACCGCTGTTGCTGCAATCGGTGTCGCCTCCCTCGGTCTTGCCGCAACCGTGAAGCTCTATAAGATCGTTCGTGGTGCGCTGTAACTAAAACGGCACGTGTCGTTTTATAAACCCTCGTTTTCTTTCGGGGGTTTTTTTTACCTATAGTTCATCGCCTGTGAAGCCGAAGTATGAGGCTCATTGGCGATGAACTTCTGTTTGTAATCTCTAAGGTTTGAATTATGAACTATTCTCGATATTTGCCGTTTTTATTATTTTTTTCTTCTTTTTTTTCCTTCGCTCAAGACTACTACTGGATTGATCAGTCAACGCAAATTACCGCAAAAACCCCTATTGAGGTTTGCGAGAGGTCTGCTGCTGCTCAATTTCCCGGCCCTACTGCAATTACTTCTGTAGTTATGAACCCATCGGGTTATGACGCAACTTGTCAGGGATCATATAAACATGGCTACTTTCAGGATTTTAATATTTCTCGAAGGGGTGATTCCTGTCCTAGTGGATCACTTTATAACCCAATCAATGGTAAGTGCGATAAGCCTGATTGTGCTGATACCACTGGTACAACTTCAATTTCTTTAAGTTCCGCTTCTAAGCAATCGGGAGGAGTTATACCTGTCAATAATAAGATGTGTAATAACTCCTGTCAGTTTGTTTACACTTCCGGTGGATCCGCTACCTGTGGCCCCTTAAAGGCTAATCCTGATAGTTACTACTGTATATTTAATTATACTGGCAATGGTCAGTCTTGCGATGGTAGTGAGGAGGCTTCTAACTCTGGCGCTCCTGCTACTACAGTTCCTCCGACAAACCCCAATGATCCTACCGATCCTGCTAATAATTGCCCACGTGGTTATGCTTGGTCTGGAACAACCTGTGTTAAGTACTGGGAAGATGAAAAAGATACTTCCACTACTCCTAAGCCCCCTACAGGTGGTGGCGGTTCTGGCGGTTCTGGCGGTGGCAGTAGTGGTGGTGGCGGCGCTGGTGGTGGCACTGGCACTGGTGACGCTCCTTCTCCTGGCACTGAGAATAACGGCGGCGGTGGTGCTGGTGAAGGTAAGGATGACGATAAAGACATTGAAGCTTCATCCTCTCAGGATTGTAAAAAACCTCCTGCATGTGATGGTGATGTTTTCTCATGTGCCATATTGAACCAAAGTTATTTTGACTCTTGTAGGCTTATATCTCTCCCTACTGAGAAAGAAAAAATTGGTCGCGATAAAGAAATAGACATACAGCAAGACCTTATGCAGGAAAGCCAAGATCAACTTGATTCTCAGGTTTCCGGTTTTCTTTCTAAGTTCATGTCTGCTGGTTCTGGCAATTATGGGGGAGGGAAGTGCTATCCAGATAAACAGGTTTCAATAGGCGGTCATACACTTCAATTGCCTTTTTCGCAAATATGCGATCCGCTAGTTATTTTGCGTTATGGATTAATTGCTGCTGCCTATCTTGCTGCCGCACGAATTCTTTCTAAGGAGGTATAACCATGTTTCAGGTACTTTTTGTTGCGGGTCAGGCAATTGCAATGTGGGTCCTCCCTCGACTGTTTGCAGCCTTGGGAGTTATGACCGTTTCTAGCACTGTGATAATGCCCATTTATAATTGGGTTGAGGCCAAGATATTAAGCAATCTTTCATCTGTTGGTGCAGATGCATACGGTTTTTTGCAATTTCTTGGCGTCCCTAATGCAATTGCCATTATCTTTTCAGCGTATGCACTTCGCGTTTCCATATCCGGCGCTAAAGCAGCGATGAGCAAAAAGGCGGTGTCTTAATGTTTAAGTTAGTAACTGGCCTTCCGGGTGAGGGCAAAACATCTAATGAGCTGTGGGATTTTTTGAACAACCCAGCTTATAGCGGACGTCCAAAGTACTGCACTCCCATTAATGGTTTTGATCCTTCCGCACATGGTGTAGTTGCCATTGATCACATTAAAGGATGGCAAGAGTTACCAGAGGGTTCTGTTATCTTCTGTGACGAGGTCCAAGACTTCTGTGGTACTGATATTCCCCGCGAGCCTCCTGAGTGGATCAAGAAGCTTGCACGTCATCGGCATGGTGGTTATGACTTTATCGTAACTACCCAAAGCCCTATGTATTTGCATCCTTTTGCCAGAAAGCTGGCCAAGCCCCATGTTCATTATCATCGTCCTTGGAACATGAAGATGGTCCGTTATGAGTTCGAAAGTGCTCAAGGCGATCCATTAAGCAAGTCTGCAAAGGCAGTAGGCCAGAGAAAGTTTGTCACCCCGAATCCAGAGGTATTCAAACTATATACCTCAACAGTTCTTGATACTCACAAGGCTAAGCCTCCTAAGAAACTCATTGGTCTTATACTTATTGCCTTACTTATGATTTGCGTAGGTGGCTATTTGGGTCTTAGGCAGGTTAATAGTCTTTCTAAACCAAAGGAAGATTCTGTCCTTTCTACTCATGCTGCTAAGCCTGCTGAACAACCTCAGCCTCAAACCTCTATGTCGTTTTCACCCCCCGTAGTTAATTTGCAGGCTGAACCATCAACTTGGAATGCAGAGTCAATAAAGCCACGTATCGCAGGTCTTCCACACACAGCACCGATTTATGATGCCTTAACGGCTCCTACAGATTTCCCCAGGGTTGCTGCCTGTATGTCATCTGCTGAGCGAGGCACTTGCAAGTGTTATAGCCAGCAAGGTACGCCGCTCGATGTTCCTGTCTCAGCGTGTTTTGTTTTCGTTAAGGTTGGTACTTTCGATCCCTGGCTTTCTGGTCGACATCAAGATCAACAGGATCACTCACAGCAATCTGTTGCTCAGGCCGCTCCTCAGACAGTTCCTATTGATGCGTCACAGGTGCCGGTTAAGAACAAGGGTGCGCAGTTCACTGTCGTTGCTGACAGCAGCCGGCCAGCTCCAGCAGCCAAGCAGTGATATAACTCGACTAAACGGTAATTTAGTTGAGTTATGCTTTTTGGTGATTAAAAGGACTGTACATCGAGGCCGGCATGGAATCCAGAGGTACGCATAATGTGTGGACGTTATGGTACTTGCGGCCAACGGCCAGAATCGATTGTCGGGACCATTGCGCAGCCCCCGGCGATCGATTTACCCATAACGTCAATTATGCGTGGCACCACCTCTCCTGATCGCGTGTGACGCTCTCAGGCCCTCTGCAAGATCACTTCGCGCCATGATCACTCAGCTTTACCGCAACGGACCCATAACGCACAGCACAGTCGGTTGTCGGGTCCCGGAGGTCGTTTCTTGCAGCACCTGGCTATCTCAGGATTACTTTCAAGTCATGAAGGTAGATCTGCCAGGCAACCATCGCTATCAGCGCCTGTATCGTTGCCAGCGTCATGCCGCCAATGATGATGCCAATTGCTATTTCGTATGCCAGACGGCGTTCACGCTTCTTCTGAGTGCGTACCGTGTCGTCCTGATCGCGTTCTGCGCGCATTTTCTGTCCCTGTTGTTTTCGAGCCGAGCGGGTGGGGGTGCTGTTACACCCCCACTTTACCGTGGTATCCCACGGTCTACCGGTCACTCAGAATCGATAATCACATCTCCTGATTCTGAAAGCCTTGCGTAAGGCACTGATTTTTCAAGGATTTTGTGCACCAGTTCGCTGTCGCGTAATGGCTGCTTTCCTTGTTTGATCAGTATCTTATTGAATTCTATAGCTTTTTGCCGAATAGCTTCCTGCTCTGCAGTTGTCAGTCTTACGTTCGTGGCCATGCCATCACCGTTCATCAAATTCCCTCCAATAATACATGTGTGCACGTTGACACGTATTGACGTGTGCAGTTCCACATGTGTACATTCCTCCCCCATGTTACTTGTGTGCATGTGTAAGGACGCTCCGCATGATGATCGACTGGCTCACCGTTTCTCAGGAGCACGACCACGACCTACCTGTGGTCTGTGACGTTTTTACGTTGACCATCGATTCCAACACCAATGAGGTCCTGAGCACTCGCCAGCCTCGTTTCAAGCATGAAGCCAGCCATTCCACTTCCGTGACGATCCATGTACAGGGTCGAAAGGTTCGTGTCGAAGGCAATCCCAGTAGAGTAGGTCGCCTTGATAACCTTTTTGGCTACACCTCAGTTGAACAGTGCATATCTGTCTACAACTCGTTATTGCGTGAATACGGGCTTCCTGCTTTCACCCGTTGCACACGCCTTGAATTGCGCCAAGGCGTATCAGGCGCTAAATCGAGTGATCTCGTTGCCGATGGCGCCAAGATTGAACGAATCGACCTGACAACTAACATCGCTCTAGGCGAGGGTAATGTTCTTGCTTATCTTCGTGGTGTATCTAGTCAGCGTATTGGGCATTCAATAGGTTTCTTATATCCAAATGGCCGAACTGTTTCTTGGACCCCAAAGGGTAATGGTCAGGGCGGTCGTCTCCAGTATCGGAAGGGTTACGATAAGGCATTTGAAATGGATCAGAATCTTTTGCCTAAGATAAAACGTCTTTATGGTGAGGACTCCGAGCAATTCAAGTATGTTCTTGACCTTCGCAATTACTGTTTCCATAACGGTGTTGTCCGTATGGAACAAGAGTTAAAGAGTGAATTCCTCCAGCGTGAGGCCCTGTGCTATTGGGGTATGTTTAATGAGAGCCGATTTGGCGAACTCCACCGCGAGTTTCTTAAAATAGACGAAAGGTTAAAGGTGACAGCTATGGATATAGTTAGCATCAGTGAGCAATTGGTTTCTGAAAAAATCGTTGACTCTACTCGATCTGCGAATACTACAGCTATGTATGCAATCCAGTGGATGCATGGTCAGGTCTTTGACTTTAATAAAAAGCAGGTTCAGACTCACGCCGCTCGTCTTAATCGAATTGGTATCAATATTCGTAATGCTTGCGACACTTCGCGTTTCGCCCCTGTATTTGTTCGTCAGTGTCGCGAGGTATCCAAGTCCGAACTTGCTGTTCCTCTTTGGTATCGTCGTGCTAATCACTTGAAGTTGGCCGCATGAAGACTGTAAGCCTTCAAGGCATCCAGCTTTCACCTGGGCAACGTCGCATGCTTGACCAGCAGCGTCACGTCAAGCAGTTCATGAATCCTGTTCTGACCCAGCAAGTAGCAGAAACACTTGCTGTAATTCAAGTTCGTAAAGAGCAGGGCTTTAAACCCGAAAAGATATGGTTTCATGATCGCGAGTCGAGTTGGCAAGGTACTATTTCTGTTGCTGAATGGATGGGTTACTAATGGACAAGTCCCAATATCAAATTCTCCGTTATTCCGTCGAGGCCGAGATTGCCAATTTTAACTCTGGCAACATTGATGATTCTGCTTTCGCTAGTTCGCTTATGCGTCTGTTTTTACAGGCTTCATCAGCTGAACAAGTACGCTCGCAAATAGCCAAGCGACAGTTTCTTACGTTTCGCCGTGTACCTAATTTAACACCGCCCAGCTGGGCATACTCCAATCCGAGCTTAAGTTCTCGGCTTCCCAAACTTTAAAAGGGCACCATTATGTCTCTCAAATTCCCTACTCTTATGGTCGAAGTTTCTGGCATTTCCCGTAGCGGCATCGCTAAGCAGTCCAAGAATCCCTATACCATGTATCAGGCTTTTGTTCACCTTCCTGGAATCCCTTATCCTCAGAAGGTTGAATTCTATGCACAGCAACAGTCCGAAGTTCCTCAGCCTGGCACTTATGAGTGTGACGTTGTCTGTGATGTTCGCGATGGTCGTCTTCAATTCGATGTTGACCCTCGTCAAGGTCGTCGCAAGAACATTCCTCCGCTTTCTGATGCAATGAAAACTGCTTGATATGACAGCTTATCTTGTCTGTGAGGGCACTATAGCCATCAGTCCTAACAGGGGTGCTGCTACTTGTGCTGGCAACACTATGTCGGTTTATACGCCGTCTCAAGCTGAGCTATCAGATACAAAGATTCAATGGCTGACGCCGGAGATAGTTGTAAGTCTCTTCACGTTAGCTTTGATGTACTGGGCGAGTAACTTCGTCTTTAAGCAAATAAAGAAAGCCATCGAGCAATAATGCTCAACACACTGGAGTAACAAAATGGACGTAGCAGAAGTAATCTCGATCCTCACCACTGGCCTTACCGCTGTTGCTGCAATCGGTGTCGCCTCCCTCGGTCTTGCCGCAACCGTGAAGCTCTATAAGATCGTTCGTGGTGCGCTGTAACTAAAACGGCACGTGTCGTTTTATAAACCCTCGTTTTCTTTCGGGGGTTTTTTTTACCTATAGTTCATCGCCTGTGAAGCCGAAGTATGAGGCTCATTGGCGATGAACTTCTGTTTGTAATCTCTAAGGTTTGAATTATGAACTATTCTCGATATTTGCCGTTTTTATTATTTTTTTCTTCTTTTTTTTCCTTCGCTCAAGACTACTACTGGATTGATCAGTCAACGCAAATTACCGCAAAAACCCCTATTGAGGTTTGCGAGAGGTCTGCTGCTGCTCAATTTCCCGGCCCTACTGCAATTACTTCTGTAGTTATGAACCCATCGGGTTATGACGCAACTTGTCAGGGATCATATAAACATGGCTACTTTCAGGATTTTAATATTTCTCGAAGGGGTGATTCCTGTCCTAGTGGATCACTTTATAACCCAATCAATGGTAAGTGCGATAAGCCTGATTGTGCTGATACCACTGGTACAACTTCAATTTCTTTAAGTTCCGCTTCTAAGCAATCGGGAGGAGTTATACCTGTCAATAATAAGATGTGTAATAACTCCTGTCAGTTTGTTTACACTTCCGGTGGATCCGCTACCTGTGGCCCCTTAAAGGCTAATCCTGATAGTTACTACTGTATATTTAATTATACTGGCAATGGTCAGTCTTGCGATGGTAGTGAGGAGGCTTCTAACTCTGGCGCTCCTGCTACTACAGTTCCTCCGACAAACCCCAATGATCCTACCGATCCTGCTAATAATTGCCCACGTGGTTATGCTTGGTCTGGAACAACCTGTGTTAAGTACTGGGAAGATGAAAAAGATACTTCCACTACTCCTAAGCCCCCTACAGGTGGTGGCGGTTCTGGCGGTTCTGGCGGTGGCAGTAGTGGTGGTGGCGGCGCTGGTGGTGGCACTGGCACTGGTGACGCTCCTTCTCCTGGCACTGAGAATAACGGCGGCGGTGGTGCTGGTGAAGGTAAGGATGACGATAAAGACATTGAAGCTTCATCCTCTCAGGATTGTAAAAAACCTCCTGCATGTGATGGTGATGTTTTCTCATGTGCCATATTGAACCAAAGTTATTTTGACTCTTGTAGGCTTATATCTCTCCCTACTGAGAAAGAAAAAATTGGTCGCGATAAAGAAATAGACATACAGCAAGACCTTATGCAGGAAAGCCAAGATCAACTTGATTCTCAGGTTTCCGGTTTTCTTTCTAAGTTCATGTCTGCTGGTTCTGGCAATTATGGGGGAGGGAAGTGCTATCCAGATAAACAGGTTTCAATAGGCGGTCATACACTTCAATTGCCTTTTTCGCAAATATGCGATCCGCTAGTTATTTTGCGTTATGGATTAATTGCTGCTGCCTATCTTGCTGCCGCACGAATTCTTTCTAAGGAGGTATAACCATGTTTCAGGTACTTTTTGTTGCGGGTCAGGCAATTGCAATGTGGGTCCTCCCTCGACTGTTTGCAGCCTTGGGAGTTATGACCGTTTCTAGCACTGTGATAATGCCCATTTATAATTGGGTTGAGGCCAAGATATTAAGCAATCTTTCATCTGTTGGTGCAGATGCATACGGTTTTTTGCAATTTCTTGGCGTCCCTAATGCAATTGCCATTATCTTTTCAGCGTATGCACTTCGCGTTTCCATATCCGGCGCTAAAGCAGCGATGAGCAAAAAGGCGGTGTCTTAATGTTTAAGTTAGTAACTGGCCTTCCGGGTGAGGGCAAAACATCTAATGAGCTGTGGGATTTTTTGAACAACCCAGCTTATAGCGGACGTCCAAAGTACTGCACTCCCATTAATGGTTTTGATCCTTCCGCACATGGTGTAGTTGCCATTGATCACATTAAAGGATGGCAAGAGTTACCAGAGGGTTCTGTTATCTTCTGTGACGAGGTCCAAGACTTCTGTGGTACTGATATTCCCCGCGAGCCTCCTGAGTGGATCAAGAAGCTTGCACGTCATCGGCATGGTGGTTATGACTTTATCGTAACTACCCAAAGCCCTATGTATTTGCATCCTTTTGCCAGAAAGCTGGCCAAGCCCCATGTTCATTATCATCGTCCTTGGAACATGAAGATGGTCCGTTATGAGTTCGAAAGTGCTCAAGGCGATCCATTAAGCAAGTCTGCAAAGGCAGTAGGCCAGAGAAAGTTTGTCACCCCGAATCCAGAGGTATTCAAACTATATACCTCAACAGTTCTTGATACTCACAAGGCTAAGCCTCCTAAGAAACTCATTGGTCTTATACTTATTGCCTTACTTATGATTTGCGTAGGTGGCTATTTGGGTCTTAGGCAGGTTAATAGTCTTTCTAAACCAAAGGAAGATTCTGTCCTTTCTACTCATGCTGCTAAGCCTGCTGAACAACCTCAGCCTCAAACCTCTATGTCGTTTTCACCCCCCGTAGTTAATTTGCAGGCTGAACCATCAACTTGGAATGCAGAGTCAATAAAGCCACGTATCGCAGGTCTTCCACACACAGCACCGATTTATGATGCCTTAACGGCTCCTACAGATTTCCCCAGGGTTGCTGCCTGTATGTCATCTGCTGAGCGAGGCACTTGCAAGTGTTATAGCCAGCAAGGTACGCCGCTCGATGTTCCTGTCTCAGCGTGTTTTGTTTTCGTTAAGGTTGGTACTTTCGATCCCTGGCTTTCTGGTCGACATCAAGATCAACAGGATCACTCACAGCAATCTGTTGCTCAGGCCGCTCCTCAGACAGTTCCTATTGATGCGTCACAGGTGCCGGTTAAGAACAAGGGTGCGCAGTTCACTGTCGTTGCTGACAGCAGCCGGCCAGCTCCAGCAGCCAAGCAGTGATATAACTCGACTAAACGGTAATTTAGTTGAGTTATGCTTTTTGGTGATTAAAAGGACTGTACATCGAGGCCGGCATGGAATCCAGAGGTACGCATAATGTATATTATGTTAAATTGTATCTATTTGTAACTGCTGTCAGTCTGTGTCCATTGTCACTAACCTCCGTTCACGCTTGCACAAATGCGCCAATCGCGATTTGAGTTGAAAACACCCTGATGCAGACTGTGCCCAAATCTCGGGGGGAAAATACTGCTGCGCGCGTCTACTCTGTCGGTACCACAGCATCACCTCAACAAAGAGAAACCGTAATGCTTATGAAGAAAATCGCTGCAACCCCGGTATGGACCATGCTGTTCGGACTCAACACCGCGTTAGCTCAACCAGCAGATATCGATGCACCTATCAAAGCCACACTCCATCAGCCAGTTCCGTATGAGTTGAGTATGGGTACCTTCATCGAAATCACGCTGCAATCTGTCACCCCGGAATTTGTAACGGGAACGGTGTCCGACGATGTCTATGACAATTTTGAGAACGTTGCGATTCCTAGGGGGAGCCTACTCCTCGGCCATGAGCAAAAAGTCGTGAACGGAGCGCATGATGTTCTCTGGACAGAAATCCAGCTCGCAGGCGGTGTTGCAACGTATAAGCTCCAACCTCCTCTACCAGCCACAACCCCGCTGGGGAGCAGAGGACTGAAAGATTTCAGAACGACAGCCAGTGCCGGAACTTTGCTGAGCAGCGACTTGATCATTCCTCACCGATGACTGTTGCCCCTCCTCACCCCATCATCTTGTCAGAGTATTCTTCAAACCCGGTTTTCACGAACACCTGCCTGAATCGCTCCACGCGTCACAGAGAGGCCCTGAGCAAATGAACCGCCAACAGCTGTTTTTCTGCTTCGCCAGCGGTAAGAGGTCTTTCACAGTACTCTCGACTCAGAAAAATAATTGCGTCATTACAGTCAGGATTGTCGGAGTAACCGGGGTGTTTTGATATTTCTGCAAGCAAGTCTTTGGAGACTGGTATGCAACAAATTATCGCAGCGGCGCAAAGTCGTCTGGTCAAGGCGGGTTTGCCATACGCTTACAGCGATCATAGTAAGGCTCAAAGTGTCGAACGCAGATAGGTAGCACGCCGGATAGCTCCTCTACACGCTGTATCCGGCGGCGTAATCAATCATTCCAGGAAAATACCGTCTGTCATTAGCGCGGCCACTCCGACTTCGGTTAGACCCCCTATTAAATGTTGCGTATACGGAAAACCTGGGTCATTCTCAAGAACTCCTTTAGATACAATCAGTCCTTCGGCGACCAGAACATTAACAATAGCCACGCACTCCTTGATTGTCGGAAAATCTGTTTGCGTTCGCACCAACTCCATGTAGATCTGACCGAAAGTCAATGTCCTGGCCTAAAGAGCATTTAAGTTGTTCACCGCCCCAAGAATAGGTAACTCAATCACGCGATTGCTGTCGCTCACCTTGATCACCGCCATAACCAAAAGAACGTTCAGACTTGCTGAAGCCCTGTGCGAGAAAGCCCTGCACCTGCTCGGTGACGCAGTTCAGTCGGACGTTTTTTCTTGGTCACGGTATTTCAAATGTGGCATTGCATAATGTTCATAATGGCCGACACCATTTTTCACAATCGGGTCCTCAGAGGTAAAGGAAGCAATTTCAACGTCTTCTCCGATTTGAAAAAGAGACATTCCGTATCCCATCGGGGGTTCAAGTACAGGCCCGTGGGCGACGATCACTCCTTTTTCGAGAAGAGCGTTCAAATAGTCACCGTGCAACTGCATCAAGCTTTTTTCTTCGGGAGACAAGGTGCTCAGAAAATCAGCGCGCGGCGGTACGAACTTGCAAAGGTAGTATTTCATTTTAAAACCCATTCTGGAGACGTGACTGATCACCTGGCTGTTGCCAAACATTAACCACCATCAGCACGTACGTGAATTTATTTTCTGGCTAAGGACTTGTTTGCTTTTAAACGTCAGAGTTTAAGCTGTTTTCACGCTCTTAAGAATTGAGCCTTCAAACATGCTGGGCAGGTAACTCTGTAAAAACAAAATCATTCCAGTCATTTTGCCGACAGGATTGCTGAAATTAGGATTCTTTGCTTCGATCAAGCTATTGATTTTTTTGATAACAGCATCGGGCTTCTCTGCTGCATCAATACCTTTTTGGGTTGCTGCTTCAACCTGCCTTCTGTAGTTGTTGTAATCGGCAATTCGGGTTCCTTCTGCCGATACAGCATGTGCGCCCAGATTCGTTTTGAACCAGACCGGCTCAACCATGCTGACCTTGATGTTAAATTGATCCAGCTCGAATCGCAGAGACTTGAAATAGCCTTGGACAGCGTGCTTTGAAGCTGTGTAGTAAGAAAGGTTGGGAGGACCGATCAGGCCTACAATAGAACTGACCGTGATGATCTTCCCTCCTTTCTGTGCTCGAAAATAAGGAAGCAAAGCGTTGGTTACCTTCACGGTGCCCCAGAAATTTGTCTCCAACTGTTGGCGGCCCAGTTCAATAGAGGTCTCTTCCGCTATGCCCGTGACCATATAGCCAGCATTATTCACGAGAACGTCGAGCCGCTTGATATGCTTGAACAGGTCTGTGGCAAATGACGCAATTGAAACATCATCATCAATATTCAGTTGCAAGAGTTTGAAAGGTACTTTGCTTGCGTGCTTTTGAGGCTCTCGGCTGGTGCCGATCACCTCATAGCCCTGTTTGTGCAGGCCATTGGCAAGAATCAATCCAAAGCCAGATGATGCGCCGGTAACCAAAACTGTTTTTTTCATCTTAGTATTCTCGTGGGCGTGTTTTAACAGACCGCAAGATCACGGTCGGTGGTTTTTGGGATTGCGTCATACTTTGATGTCGACCCCCTGCCCCAGTTTTTTTAGCGATTTGAGCGTCACTGATCGCGTCTGTTTTCTGAGGTGAGGCTGATGGATGAACGATAGTATCGATTCAGTACCTAGTCAATACCGAAATGATACTGACAGTGAAAAATCTTTTCCCACCTACCTGTCAGCTCAAACCTCTGTTCGTTAGGGGTGCGGTGTTGCGATCCTGACGCGCTTCAGCCTGGGGATCGGGAGCCATTGGATTTCTGCCCTCCCCACGCCTTGAATGGGTGACTTTTCACGAGTCAAAACCCTGTTGGACTCGTGGCTGTACACCTGATAGTATCGTTTCAGTATTGAGTTAATACGGAAATGATATGAACACTAAAGACCCAACTCAAGGCACATGCCCTATTGCTCGGAGCCTGGCCGTTCTGGGCGACACTTGGTCGATGTTGATTTTGCGAGATGCTAATTCAGGATTGACGCGCTTTGATCAGTTCAAGAAGAGCCTCGGTATCGCCCCGACCATGCTGACTAAACGTCTCGAAACCCTCACAGAGGAAAAGTTACTCGAAAAGCGTCGTTATTCAGAGCGCCCACCGCGTGATGAGTACGTGCTGACCGAGGCTGGGCGCGACTATTGGCCGGTGCTTTTTGCGATAGCAGCCTGGGGACGAAAGCACCGCGGAGAAGGCAAGCTGGTCTGGTTCAAAGACGCCGAGACCGGAACTGACGTAAAGCCTGTCGTGATCGATGCCGAGACCGGCGCAGAGATCGGCACCCGCGCCATTCAAATCGATTTACCGGAATAGTGCCCTTGTGCCGCAGCCGATTGGGCAGCACAGCCGTCAATGTCGAGTCGTCGCGAACGTCGTTAGCGTTTGCGCTTGAATCATAATCGGCGCACTCCCGGAACCTAAAGATTTGGTTGGATCGGCCGATGATTCAGTAATGATACGTTTTGCTACATTTCCGTACCAATGGCGTACTGCGGACATCTCATGAGGCATATACGTTGAACATCACCACTCAGTTCTCGAATTTTAGCTACACGCCAACGGTTGTCCCTGCGCCCAGGCCTGACAGTGCCAACGTCAAAGATGAATCGCTTGAGTCGTCTTCTGCAGCTACAACTGCAATTCCTGCCGAAGGGGTAAAGGTCTCATTGTCTGGGGCAAGTATTCAGAAATCAGCCGACGACAAGAAGCCACAGGCAAAGTCGAATGCCGATATTGAATCAAGCGGCTTACCAGACCAGACGCAAAAAACCCTCAAGATGATCCGCGAGCTGAAGCGACAAATTGAGGAGAAACAGCAGGAGTTACAGGCGCTCATGGCGGATCAGAATATGGACCCCGAGATCAAAAAATCCAAAATCGGCGCATTGGTCACGGAGATATCAACCCTCAACGCTGGCCTCGCGACTGCCAACAACGCCCTGGTAAAACAGGCACGCGAGAATAAGATATCACCCGACGAGTTGCAGCAGGCCCAACAACTCGCGGCGAAGTGATGTCGCGAAGTCCTCATAAAAAATAACTTACTTTCTCTGCGCGTTAACCAGCGTGTTACCTACTGCATAGACCGTACAAGGCAACCCCTTTTTTGCGAGTGTCATCTTCTCGCAGCGAGTTAGCGCTTTTTTGCCTGCTTGATCCTGACTGCGATGCCCCCCGCTCCAGGCCCAGACACCTGCTCCATTGGTCGCGAAAGCTTTTTCATACACCTGGCTGTTCAGATATTTTTGAAAAGACGCTTTCCCTGATGTGGCCAAGCCCTCGGGCGGTTCCAGATCCGGGACAGGTGCAGAAATGATCTCATCACTCGGCAGCCTGTTCTTATCCAGAAAATCAGCCACCCTGCCCCACCATATTTCTTCAGGCGCCCATTCAAAGAACGTGTGACCATCCTCACCAAATGCCGGAGCCTGGAAAAACTCTCCACGTCCTCCATGATCGATGTAGCTTGCAAAAAACTCTTCGCCGAGTGGCAGTGGAAATACTTTATCGTTGGTGGCGTACATCCATAAGGTAGGCAGTCGCGAGAGGCTCCCGTAAGTTTTAATAGCCGTTAGAAGTTGCTCCTTGCCGCAAACATTGCCGTCTCCCTTGGCCCCGCGCCCACCGTCGAAATTTATTATCGCCCGTATGCCCGGTGGGTTGGACGCGCCCGCCGCCAGCACCGAGAATCCTCCGGACGATACGCCAATCAATACGGCCTCATCCGGTAACGACCATGACGCCCGCTGAATGGCTTGCAACGCTGCAATGAGATCATCAGCTGCAATTCTGCCGGCCCTGGCATGATGGGGACTGAGGCATGTTCCATCACGCTTTTCGCTGACACCTGACGATTGTCCATATCCCTGACGCATTACCACTACCGCTGCATAACCATGACGGGCAAATACGGTAGCCGCGGACGAAAAAAGATTGGGGCTTTTGGTGCGGTCGCTCGAATCACCGTTAGTGCCATGAGTGATTAGAGCAACTGGCCAGCGCCCGGGCTTCTCCGGTCGCGTGACAAAAGCATCGAGAAGCGCACTTGAACCATCGGGCAAGCGGACGCTGAGCAGCAAAGGCTCCCTGATCAAGCCATCAATGTGCGCATTGGCTATTAATGATAACGCTCCCCCTTGTTGCACTTCATTCACCAGGAGGAAAGTTCCGACGCCAGCCGCCAATACCAGTAACAGCAAAGCGATCGATGCATTTTTTAACGCCATGCCAGAGTCTCCCCGCAGAATGCGCGCCTCACTGGCGCACTATGCCCGCATTGATGCAAAAAAAACGCCCCCTTCGCAAAATTGGTTCACAGACCTGCGAACCAATCCTCTTCCATGCCTGCAACCGATCAGCCGAACCTTTGAACATTGGCGCGCCAGGCTTGATCGCCTGCAATTGGGAGGCGTCCTGCAACTGGAAGTTGGTCGAACCAATTTTCATTGGCATCGCTCTTGCACCGGTCCCTTTGCCCTGAATGTCTGCTTATAAGCAGCTCAGGGCATCTTTTTCTGGTCTGGTGTGAGTACCACGATGCAAAGGTTCGATCCTGACGTCTCTATCGACAACTCTTCGAAACTGGCACTGGATGCCTTGCGGCAGATCGTTGCCCAGCATGCAGCCTTCCCCCAGCGGGCATTGCCTACCGAGCGGGATCTGGCAGCCGATTTCGGGGTTAGCCGACGCGCAGTTCGTCGCGCCCTGTCGGTGCTGGAAGCAGAAGGCCAGGTCTGGCGCCGGCAAGGTAAAGGGACATTTGTCGGACCGACGCCACCCAGTGCCGCCATGAGCTTCGCGCGGCTCTCCGGCCGGACCAATTTTACTGAGGTCATGGAAGCGCGCCTGCACCTGGAGCCAGCACTTGCTTCACTGGCAGCGGTACGGGCCAATGGTGAACAGATGGCGATTCTGCGCCGCCTTGCCGAGCGCACCACTCGCCAGCAGGTCGCCGAGCAGACTGATGCTGAAGGTATTGAACTGTGGGACAGCGCCCTGCACCGCGCCATTGCCGAAGCCGCGGGTAATCGGCTGATGCTGGACATCTTCGAAATGCTCGATGCGATCCGTCTGGACCCCGCTTGGCGCGACTTGCGTCACCGGGCGCGCAATGCCGACCGCCTCGACACTTACAGCCACGATCACGACGACATTGTCAGCGCCATTGAAAGCCGCGATCCGATCAAAGCCGCCACCGCCATGCGCGGCCATTTACGTGCGCTGCAACAGGCCCTGAACACCGTCATCAACCAAGACCTGGAGGCCAGCCTATGAGCGCCACTGCCCACCTCACAGAAAACGGCGACGGCACGGTGCTCAGCATCAGCGACCTGACCGTCCGCTTTGCCGGTGCGCCCGCCAATGTAGTCGACGGCGTGTCGTTTTCCGTCAAGCGCGGCAAGACCCTGGCCATCGTCGGCGAGTCCGGCTGCGGCAAGAGCGTGACCTCAATGGGCCTGATGGGCCTGTTGCCGACGACAGCCAGGGTAGACGCCAGCGACTCGCTGCTGATCGATGAAGCCTTGCTGGGCATGTCCGAAGAGCGCCTGCTCGACGTGCGCGGCAACCGCATGGCGATGATCTTCCAGGAGCCGATGACTTCCCTCAATCCGGTTTTCACCATCGGCGAGCAGATCGCCGAAAGCGTGATGCGTCATCAGGGCCTTTCAGACAAGGCTGCCCGCCAGCGGGCTCTGGACATGCTGGAAAAGGTCCGCGTGCCGGACGCTCGCCAGCGGCTGGACGCTTACCCGCATGAACTCTCGGGTGGCATGCGGCAACGGGCCATGATTGCCATGGCGCTGGCCAATGACCCGGCGCTGATCATTGCGGATGAGCCGACCACAGCACTGGATGTAACCATTCAGGCGCAGATCCTCTCGCTGATCGCCAACCTGCAGGCCGAGACTGGCACAGCGATGATTCTCATCACCCACGACCTGGGCGTAGTGGCCGAGGTCGCTGATGACGTCATGGTCATGTACGCCGGACGTGTCGTGGAAAGCGGGCCGGTGAAAACCCTGTTCGACGATCCGCAGCACCCATACACCATCGGCCTGATGGGCTCGATGCCATCGATTGGTCCTCGTGAGGGACGCCTGGCAACGATTAACGGCCGAGTGCCGACGCCAGCAGAAATGCCGGGCGGTTGCCGCTTTGCCGGGCGCTGCCCGTTCGTGATCCAGCAATGCCGAGACGAACGCCCGCCGCTGCTTGAGTTGTCTCCCGGACACTTCGCCGCGTGCATCCGTGCGCCTTTGGAACAGCATGTGGGAGTCAGTGCGTGAACCTTTCCAGACCAGATATCGCCGGGCGCGTCAGCCCCGACAGCAACGCGCAGAAACCCATTCTGGAAGGCATCGGCCTGAGCAAGCACTTTGCCGTGGAAAGCGGCCTTTTGCAGCCGAAGAAGCCACCGGTACAGGCCGTCAATCAGGTCAACCTGTCAGTCCGCAAGGGCGAGACACTGGCGTTGGTAGGCGAGTCCGGCTCGGGTAAATCCACTCTTGGCCGCTTGCTGCTCAACCTGCTGCAACCGACTGCGGGTGACGTGATTTACGAGGGCCGCAACCTGGCCAACCTGACACCGGAAAAGCTGCGTCAGGTGCGTCGAGACTTACAAATCATCTTTCAGGACCCGTTCGCCTCGCTGAACCCACGCATGACCGTGGAATCCATCGTTGGCGAACCGATCTGGCTGCACAGCCAGGCCAGCCGCAGCGACCGTCAGGCTAAAGTCGCCGAGTTGTTGCGCACGGTAGGTCTTGCTCCGGAACACGGTGGCCGGCATCCCCATGAATTCTCCGGTGGTCAGCGCCAGCGCATCGGCATTGCCCGCGCACTGGCTTCCGAGCCGCGCTTGATCCTCGGTGACGAGCCGGTCTCGGCGCTGGACGTTTCAGTGCAGGCTCAAGTGGTCAACCTGCTCGAAGACCTCAAGCATCAATTCGGCCTGACTCTGGTGATTGTTGCCCATGGCCTGGCCGTGATCCGCCATATGAGCGACCGCGTGGCGGTGATGTACCTGGGTGAAATCGTCGAACTGGCACCGGTCGACGCGCTGTTTGAAAACCCTTTGCACCCGTATACCCAGGCGCTGATGGCCGCTGTGCCAGTCAGCCACCCGGACCTGCGCCAGCCGCGCCCCTTGCTCGGCGGCGATATGCCCAGCCCTAGCCGCCCGCCTTCGGGTTGCCGCTTCCATACCCGTTGCCCGCACGCCCGCGCGCTGTGCAAGGACGCTGCGCCGGTCATGGAAACAGTCGAGGCCGAACGCCAGGTCGCCTGCCACTTCTGGCGTGAAATCGCCAACGCAGGCAGCGCCACGCTGATCCTTCCGACACCCAGCGCTGCCTACACCCAGCGCCTGAATCTGTTCAAGCACCATCAATCCCTTGCAGTGGAGAGCCAGCCATGAAAATCGCACGCATCATGACAGGAACATTGTTATTGCTGGCCGCCAACGCTGCCTTTGCCGAATCGACGTTGCGCATCGGCATTCAGGACGATCCCGATGTGCTTGATCCGCATCGTTCGCGCACCTACTCCGGCCGCCTGGTCTACACCGCGCTGTGCGACAAACTGGTGGACGTCAACCCGGACCTGACCTACTCGCCGCAACTGGCCACCGCCTGGAACTGGAGCGAAGACGGTAAAACCCTGACCATGACGTTGCGCGATGGCGTGACGTACCACGATGGTGAACCTTTTGATGCGGCCTCGGTGAAGTTCAACCTCGACCGCGCCCGCACCCTGCCCGACTCGCTGCGCAAAAGCGAGCTGGCCTCGGTGGACAGCGTCGAGGTAATGGACGCAAAAACCGTCTCCATCAAGCTCAAACAAGCCGATGCCACGCTGGTTTCGCAACTCTCGGACCGTGCCGGGATGATGCTCGCGCCGAAAGCTGCGCAAGGCGAGTTCGCCTCCAACCCGGTCTGCTCCGGCCCTTACAAATTCGTGCAGCGCGTGCAGCAGGATCGAATCGTGCTGGAGCGTTTTGACAAGTACTGGAATAAACAGGCTTATCACTTCGACAAAGTGGTGTTCCTGCCGATTCCGGACACCTCGGTGCGCCTGGCCAACCTGCGCTCCGGCGACCTGGACATTATCGAACGCGTTGCGCCTACCGATGTAAAGACCGTCAAGGGTGACAGCAAGCTGGCGATCTACAACACACCAGGCCTGGGCTACATGCAACTGATGTTCAACATCGGCAACGGTGAAAAAGCCAACTCGCCTATGGGTAAGGACAAGCGCGTACGCAAAGCCTTTGAGCTGTCCATCGACCGCGATGCTATCAACCAGGTGGTGTTCGAGGGTCTGTACGCGCCAAGCGCTCAGCCGTTCCCGAAAAACAGCCCGTATTACGACAAGGACCTGCCGATCCCGGCTCGCGATATCGAGAAAAGCAAGGCGCTGCTGGCTCAGGCCGGTGTGAAGCTGCCATTGGCGGTGGACCTGAAAGTGGCCAACAACCCCATCGCACAGCAGGTCGGGCAGATCATTCAGGCCATGGCTGAAGAAGCAGGCTTCAAGGTCAACCTGATTGCCACTGAATACGCGACGATGCTCAGCGAACAGGCGAGCGGCAACTTCCAGATCGGCATGAGCGCCTGGTCAGGCCGCCCCGATCCGGACGGCGATATCCATCAGTTCGTGACCTGCAAGGGTGGCCAGAACGACGGCAAATACTGCAACGCCAAGCTCGACGAGCTGTTGAACAAGGCGCGCACCGTGAACGACGTTGCACAACGCCAGGCGCTGTACAACGAAGCGCTGCGCTTGCTGGCCGATGAAGTACCGACCGCCTACCTGTATTTCGACCCGCGAATCATTGCCATGCGTAACAACGTGACCGGTTTCGTCCCTAACCCGGACGGCCTTATTCGTCTGGCCAATGTCGCGTTCAAGCCATGACTGACGGGCGCACCTGCGAGGTTCCGGTATGCTGATGTTCATCCTGCGACGCCTGCTCAGCTCAATACCGACGCTGATTCTGGTTTCGCTGTTCGTCTTCACCCTGCAGAAGCTGCTGCCGGGTGACCCGGTGCTGGCCATGGCCGGGGAAGAACGCGATCCAGCGGTCATGGAATACCTGCGCGACAAATACCGGCTCGATGACCCGATCCCGTTGCAGTACCTCAACTGGGTCGGCAACGTATTGACCGGCGACCTGGGCACATCGCTGCGCACCGAGCAACCGGTGACCACGCTGCTGGCGTCGAAATTGCCGGTGACTATCGAACTGGCCGTGCTGGCCCTGCTGATTGCGCTGTTGATCGGCATTCCCACCGGGATCATTTCGGCGGTGCGCAAAGGCACCGCCGTGGATTACGGCGCCAACGTGGTGGCGCTGTCGGGTATTTCCATTCCGCACTTCTGGCTGGGCATTCTGCTGATCATGGTCTTTGCAGTGAAACTGCAGTGGCTGCCCGCCTCCGGCTTCGTGCCTATGGGCGAGGATTTCGGGCAAAACCTGAAGACCTTGATTCTGCCAGCCTTCGTACTGGGCGCCGGGCTTTCCGGGATTCTCATGCGTCACACCCGCAGCGCCATGCTGGAAGTATTGCGCACTGACTACGTCCGCACAGCTCGGGCCAAAGGACTGTTCCCGCGCACAGTGATTCTCAAGCATGCGTTGCGCAACGCGCTGATGCCCATCGTCACCCTCACGACACTGCTGTTTGGTGAATTGCTTGGCGGCGCGGTGCTGACCGAGCAAGTGTTCAGCATTCCGGGTTTCGGCAAGATGATCGTCGACGCTGTGTTCAACCGCGACTACGCCGTGGTGCAAGGCGTGGTGTTGTGTGTCGCGATTGGCTTTCTGCTGTTGAACCTGCTGGCCGACGTGCTCTACCGCTTGATCAACCCACGCCTGAGGAGTGCCTGATGACCGCTATTGCCAGCCTGCCGCATAGCGCGATCCTGCCGCGCAGTCGCTCGCCTTTTCTGAAGAAGTTCCTCGCCAACAAAGGCGCAGTGATTGGCGCGGCGGTGTTGCTGCTGTTTGTCCTCGTGGCCATTCTGGCCCCTTGGGTTGCTCCCCATGATCCGCTAAAGGCCAACTTCCTCGCGGTACGCAAGGCCCCCTCGTTGATCTACTGGATGGGTACCGACGAACTGGGCCGCGATCTGTTTTCACGCTTGCTGTATGGCGCCCGCAGTTCGCTGCTGGCCGGTGGCGTTTCGGTAGCCATCGCCATGCTCATCGGCGTGCCGCTGGGCCTGCTGGCAGGGTACTTTGGCGGCAAGCTGGACATGATCATCTCGCAGGTCATGGAAGCGCTGTTGTCCTGTCCGTTTCTGGTGCTGGCCATCGCTTTGGGCGCCTTTCTCGGCCCCAGCCTGACCAACGCGATGATCGCCATCGGCCTGTCCGCGATGCCGATCTTTGCCCGCCTGACCCGCGGCCAGGTGCTGTCGATCAAGCATGAGGATTACCTGGAAGGTGCCCGCGCCATCGGCCTGCCGGATCGCTGGATTATCCTGCGTTACGTGCTGCCCAACGTGATGTCGCCGCTGGTGGTGCAAGCGACGCTGACCATCGCCTCGGCGATTCTGGCCGAAGCCAGTCTGTCGTTCCTCGGCCTGGGCCAGCAACCGCCGTCGCCGTCCTGGGGCTCGATGCTCAATACTGCAAAAAATTTCATGGAGCAGGCTCCGTGGATGTCGATTGCGCCAGGTGTGGCGATCTACATCACGGTCCTGTGTTTCAACCTGCTGGGTGACGGCCTGCGCGATGCGCTGGACCCCAAGGGCTAAACCTTTCGTCTTCTGCCAAGAGAAACGCTTATGTTCGATGATCTGGATTACAGCCAACCTTACGCTTCGGCGCGCTCGCCGGTAATGGGCAACAACATGGTCGCCTGCTCTCAGCCATTGGCCGCTCAGGCCGGGCTGGACATGCTGCGCCGTGGCGGTAATGCGGTCGACGCCGCTATCGCCGCAGCCATGGTGCTGACCGTGGTAGAGCCCACTGGTTGCGGGATTGGCAGCGACGCCTTCGCCATCGTCTGGGACGGCAGCACGCTGCAAGGCTTGAACGCTTCCGGCCGCGCGCCACAGGCCTGGACGCCTGAGTATTTCGAAGGCCATAGTCAGATGCCACAACGCGGCTGGCCTGCTGTCAGCGTACCGGGGGCAGTGTCGGCCTGGGTGGCGCTGTCCGAGCGTTACGGCAAGCTGCCCTTCGCTACCCTGGCTGAACCGGCGATTGGCTATGCCCGCGATGGTTATCAGGTAACGCCGATTATCGCCGAGCTGTGGAAACGCGGCTCGCACCTGCTCAAGGATCAACCGGGCTTTGCCGAATGCTTCATGCCGGGGGGCAAAGCCCCCTTGGCCGGAGAAAAAATCCAGCTCAAGGACCACGCTCGCACGCTGGAACTGATCGCCCGGACCAAAGGCGAAGCGTTCTATCGCGGCGAACTGGCGCAAACAATCATCGCCCATGCCAACGCCAATGGCAGCGTGATGAGTCTCGACGACCTGGCGACGCACACTGTGGACTGGATCGACACGCTGTCGGTGCCATACGCAGGAGCTGTGGTGCATGAACTCCCGCCGAATGGCCAGGGCATCGCCACCCTCGCCGGCCTGACCATGCTTGAAGCGCTGGGCGTCGGCGAGCACCCGGTGGACAGTCTTGAAACGGTTCACCCGGTGCTGGAAGCAATGAAACTGGCCTTGGCGGACCTCGACGAACATGTCGCCGACAGCGAGCACATGCGCGTCCCTTCAGCGGATTTACTGAGTAAGGCCTACCTGATGGAGCGCGCGGGACTGGTCACTGATCAGGCCGCCAATCCCGGGCACGGCTCGCCGAAACCGGGCGGCACGGTGTACCTGTCAGCGGCGGATGAAAGCGGCATGATGATCTCGTTCATCCAGTCCAACTACATGGGTTTCGGCTCGGGTGTCGTTGTACCCGGCACCGGCATCAGCATGCAGAACCGTGGCGCAGGCTTTTCCCTGGACCCGCAGCACGTTAATTATGTTGCACCGCGCAAGCGTCCGTTTCACACCATCATCCCTGGCTTTGTCATGAACGCCGACGGCACACCGCTGATGTCATTCGGGCTGATGGGCGGCCCGATGCAGGCGCAGGGCCACTTGCAGATGATGATGCGCATCCTGCGCTACAAGCAAAACCCGCAAGCTGCTGCCGATGCGCCGCGCTGGAGGATCGAAACCGGCCTGAAAGTCGCGGTGGAGCGTGCGTTTGACCCTGACGTGGTGAAAGCACTGCGCGCCAAAGGTCACGACATTGATGTCGAAGAGCCAAGCGGCGTATTTGCCTTCGGCGGTGCGCAGATTATCCAGCGCACGGCGCATGGCTATGTGGGCGCGACAGATCCCAGGAAGGATGGAGTGGTCGCGGCTTATTGACCAAACGCAGCGGTTAGGCCAGCGCAGCAGGGCATTGACTGTTCAATCAGCTTCGCTGGCCTCACCTTGCCACTCAAAAGATCGGACCTTTCCAGCGCGCAGGCGTCCAAGCTTGAGATCGCCACTCATCTCACGCCCTATAGCGTTTCGACCCAGGAAAAACCATGACCTTTTTGATCTTCCTTCTAGCCTGCAGCGCCGCCGCAGCAACCGGCATCATCTTTAAACCAGGAGCATGGTACGAATCCCTTCAGAAACCGAGCTTCACCCCGCCAAACTGGGCATTTCCGGTAGCGTGGACCGTGATCTACCTGCTCCTCGCCTGGGCAGGGTATCGCCTGACGCTGCTCCCCGGCAGCCAGATCGTGCTTGCCCTGTGGGCCGCTCAGATTGCACTGAATACTTTGTGGACACCGGTATTTTTTGGTGCGAACCGCATTGTCGCTGCGATGGTGATTCTTGCTTTGCTGTGGATTGTTGTCGCCACAATGATCGTAATGGCCTTGCAGCTGGACATCATTACTGGGCTGATTTTGTTTCCCTATCTGGTGTGGCTCTCGGTGGCAGCGGCGCTGAACTTTTCCATTCTGCGCCACAATAGATAATCGTCCCGGCTTTGCCGTCTATTGGCTCTGCGGCGAAACCGCTACAGCGCGTAACGGCGGCAATGCTCAAGGTAGCCTTGCTCGTGACTACCGACCAGTTGAACGACGCTCGACCATAGCCAGGAGGGAGCGTCCAGGGTATCGGATCGATTGCTTTGCAGGTCCCTGATCCACGCCGCACGTGTGGCCAGATCCATCTGTCTGGCGTGGGCTTTACCCACAACTTTGGCGAGATAAGCTGCGGCCTGCATGGCCTCCTGCTCAGTGAGCTCATCAAGTTCCAGCTTCATGTCCTGAGGAAGTAGCTCACGGATGAAGAACGAATGATCCAGCATTCGCACGGCAACCATTCGGCTACCCAGACCGGGCGACAGGTTCCGAGCGCCCTCCACCACCCGTTTGCCATTGTCTCTGGGCATGCGCGCCCTCGCAGTACGTGGGGCCGCCGCGGCGACGGCTTCCTTGACGTCGAGCAGGCAGAACTCTTCATCTTCTTCATCGCCAACACCCATCAGCACCGCGTAGCGAAGCAGCCCCAGAGAGCTGCAGCCTTTTACCCAGTAGGCGGAGTCGAGTAGACGCACTCGGTCATCCTGGGACCTGCCTTTAAGCGATGTCACCAGTGCATGAATCTCCGGCGTCTCACAAAGCGCCTTGATTGCATCGCGTTCCGCACGTGACAGTTGCCAGAAATGTTTGCCCAGCGGAATGGTCGGTTGCGTACCTTCGAAACGCTCCTTTGCCAGATGCTTCCACGTGCGTTGTACCGCGCTGCGCATCCCCGCTTTCACTTGCGCAGGACGATCCGGCTCTTCATCTTCGTTGCCGATAAAAGCCTCTTCGTAGCCCTGCATCATCTCTTCCAGCATTCTTGCCGTGGTAACGCCGGGCAGGTCCGAGCCACGAGCAGCCGTCGCCAACGACAGCCCCAGCCTCACCAAGTCATGGGCCGGATTACCGATGACGGCTTGATCGAGGTCGCGGATATGCATATCGATGCGCCCTCTCGAATCCCCTGTGGGCCCCAGATTACCGGCATGGCAATCCCCGCAGATCCAGACCGGCGGACCGCTGGGCAGACGCCTGCCCGACTGACTGTGAAGCCACTCATAGAACTGCGCGGTATTGCCGCGAACGAACGCGTGCGCAGACCGCGCCATTTTCAGGTTGCGCAGGTTGATGAGGGATTTGAGACGTGTGTCGGGACGAGGCGTTTTCATCGGAAAACCTTGAAGAGGGTTATTCCATTGACTCGTCATGTGACAGGAATGTTTCAAGATATTTCATATCTGATCGCTGTTTGTCTTCAGCGTTTAAGCCAGACTCAAATTACCTCAAGCGCTTTGCCCCCCCCAAACTGGCGAGGTCAATCCGTAGAAAGGACAAGAACAAGGTATGCAACATGTATTCCCGGTCCAGACGACCAGACCGGAAATACACCTGCACAAGCCCGTTAAAGCTTGAACTGCGCAACCATGGTGTTGAACGAAGTCGCCAGCCGTGACAGTTCCTGACTGGACGCGCTCGTCTGATTGGCGCCTGCTGCCGACTGCGCGCTGAGCTCCTGAATATTGACCAGGTTGCGATCCACTTCGCGTGCGACCTGAGCCTGCTCTTCGGACGCCGAGGCAATCACCATGTTGCGCTCGTTGATCGTACCCACGCCAATGGTGATTTTTTCCAGTGCGCTGCCGGCGCGCTGAGCAAGTCCCTGGGTGTTGGTGGCCGTCGCCAGACTTTTGCTCATTGCCGCAACCGCACCGTCGGCACCGGACTGCACGGTCCCGATCATGCCTTCGATTTCCACAGTAGAAGCCTGGGTGCGGTGCGCAAGGGCGCGCACTTCGTCGGCTACCACGGCAAACCCTCTGCCCTGTTCACCGGCGCGTGCAGCTTCGATGGCGGCGTTCAGCGCGAGCAGGTTGGTTTGCTCGGCGATGCTGCGGATGACCTCAAGCACTTTACTGATATCCCGGACGTGGCCAGCGAGCGTAGTCACAGACCCCGTCGATTCGGTAATCTCGCTGACCATCGTACCGATGCCCTTGACGGTGTCATCGACCTGACCACGGCCGCTGGCGGCGTCGGTTGCCAGTGCTTTCGACTCCTCCGAGGTAGACACTGCATTGCGCGCTACCTCTTCAACCGCAGCCGTCATTTCGTTGACCGCCGTTGCAGCCTGTTGAATCTCGTCATTTTGTCGAGTAAGGCCGCGTGTGCTTTCTTCGGTGACCGCGCCAAGCTCTTCGGCAGCGGACGCAAGCTGATCGGACGCGCTGGAAATCTCCTGAATCGTCCGTTTCAAATTGCCCTGCATCGTGCCGATCGCATTGAGCAAGTGCCCTGCTTCATCGCCGCGAGTGCTGGAAACGCTCTGGGTCAAGTCACCCGATGCAATGCGTTGTGCAACGTCGATAGCGCTTCTCAGCGGTCCGGTAATCATGCGAGTGATCACAATACCCAACATAACCGCGACCACAAACGCGATGACAATACCCGCGCTCAACATGAATACCGAGGTGCTTTGTAACCTGTCAGCGGCCTCTGCACCCTCTTTGATCTGGCGCTTGTTGGAGTCGATCATGATCTGCAGGTAGCCGCGAGCCTTGTTGAACTCCCCGTCGGCCAGCGCGTTGAGGCGATTGCGCGCGTCTTCCAGTTTGCCTGCCTGCTGCAGGTCAAAGATGTTCTGCGAGGCGGAGGTGTAGGTTTGCATCAACGCGTCGAACTGGTCACCCGCTGCGCGTTCATCGTCCTCCAGCGGAGTGGCGCGGTAGACGGCATACACTTTCTGCATACGCTCCAGTTCGGCATTGATACTTTGGCGCATTTTCTCCGCCGTGGCCTTGTCCTTGGCATCGAGCAAACGGTAAAGCCCGCGGTTATGAGTGGTCAGGGCGGTCATCGTCTCGTTGGTGTTGGCCACTGAAACCAGGTTATTCGAGAACGTCAGCTCAAGGGCATCGGAAAGCCGGTTGATACCGAGCATACCCAAACCACCCACAGCCAAGGTGATCATGGCGCAAACGATGAACGCGGCCATGAGTTTTTTAGCGAAACTGGTGCGATTTATCAGGTTCATTGATTATCCATCATCGTTAAGTAAGGGGGCACTTCTGTCCGAGAGCCCTACTGCACTAGAGGCAAGTAGTTGAACGTGGGTTTTGCGCACTTTTGCGATAAGCGATTTTTCGGACTACAGAAGTAGTCATCCAATTTCTGTGCCAGAGCAGGACCTGCTTGTTCACTGCATCCTGACTTTTCGCGATCCCTGTCGTTATCGGCATGAACCGGATTTTATGAATAGACACTGCGGTGTTACTGGATAAAAAGATGGTGACTAAATAAAAAACGGGCACTGCTGCGCAGGGTTTGCCAAGTAGAACCCAGGGAGGAAAACGTCTCGGCATGCCAGGTATTCCAAGGCGTTGGCCCACGTCAGCGAGCCTGCGACGATAGCGGATTACACGGTTTTATCGAGGCCTGCGAAACCATCCTTTAAGTGTCTCGTGGCCATCATCGATGTAAGTAAAAATAACGGGCACTACCAACAGGCTTAGTACGGTCGAGGCCAATAGTCCGCCAATGACGACCACCGCCATCGGTTGGCGGAAGCCCGATTCTCCGCCCCATCCCAATGCTGTCGGCAACATGCCCGCACCCATTGCAATAGTGGTCATCAGAATTGGCCGGGCACGTTTGTGGCAGGCGTCGATCAACGCCTCATAACGGCTCACGGCTGGCTCACGACGAGCCATGATCGCGTACTCCACCAACAGGATCGAGTTCTTGGTCACGATCCCCATCAGCATCAGCAAACCGATGACCGATGCCATGGAAAAGCTCATCCCGCCTATCAACAGTGCCAACAGTGCGCCGCCGAGCGATAAAGGCAGTGCCGAGAGGATGGTCAGCGGCTGCATGAAATCATGGAACAGCAGCACCAGCACCGCGTAGATACAGAACACGCCGACGGCCATCGCCAGGCTGAAGTTGCCAAACAGCTCGCTCATCAACTGCAACTCGCCCTGCTCTACCAGTTTCACTTGTGCTGGCAGGTTCTGCATGACCGGCGCCTGCCTGGCCTGCTCCATCACTTCGCCCAGATTGCGCCCATTGAGCTCGATGGAAAGAGTGATATTGCGCAAGCGATCGATACGATTAATCTGCGCGGGGCCGCTGCCCATGCTGATTTCTCCCAAAGACGCCAGCGCGATCTGGCCATCACGCCCCGTGACCCGTAACTGAGCGAGACTTTGCAGGTCGGTGCGTACTTGCGGCTGCATACGCACCCGCACATTGACCTGGCGCTGGGACAGATTGATCTTGCCCAGGGACGAGCTGTATTCGCCGTAGGTGGCCATGCGCAGTGTGTCGGCGATGTCCTGGCTACTGACGCCAAGCTCTGCCGCGCGGACAACATCCGGGCGCATCTGGATTTCCGGCCTTTGCACCGCAGCACTGGAGGTGATGTTGCCGACGCCTTTTATCTGGCGCAGCTGTGGTTCAAGAGCGGCTGCGGTACGCTCCAGCAAATCACCATCATCGCTGGCGAGGACGATGTCCAGCCGCTCGCCGCTGGCGTCACCACCGACATTTACCCGCACACCGGGCAAACTGCGCAGACTTTCACGCATGCTCGCTTCCACCTGGGACTGTTTCAGTGTGCGCTGGTTACGTGGTAGCAGATCGACGGTCAGCGCCGCCTTGCGATCACCCGCACTGCCCGCATCGCCGCTGCCCGCCGCGATGAAAACGTGGGCCACTTCTGGAATCTCGCGTAAACGCTTCTCAGCCTGCAAGGCAATCTCGCCGGTCTGGGCCAAGCTGCTGCCGGGCGGCAACTCCAAGCTGACGGTGCTGCTGGCAATATCCTGCGCAGGCAAGAAGCTGGTCGGCAGCAAGGGAATAAGTGCCAGCGAGCCTATGAACAAGACACCGACAATGGCCATGGTGGTCTTGCGGCGGCTCAGGCTGGTGTGAATCCAGCTCAGGTAACGTCTCATCAAACCGCTGTCGTGCTCACCATGCGCGCGAGCCTTGAGAAAATACGCCGCCATCATTGGCGTCAACAAACGGGCGACCAACAACGAAAACATCAACGCAGCGCTGGCAGTCACACCGAACTGGCGAAACAGTTTGCCGGAAACCCCGCCCATGAAAGCGGTTGGCAGGAACACCGCGACCAGAGTCACAGTGGTCGCCAATACCGCAAGGCCGATCTCGTCGGACGCCTCAATCGCCGCCTGACGCGGGGTTTTGCCCATACGCAGGTGTCGCGCAATGTTTTCGACCTCAACAATTGCATCATCGACCAGAACGCCGATCACCAGGGCCAGCGCCAGCAGTGAAACTGTATTGAGGCTAAAACCGGCAAAATACATCACGCCAAATGTCGGGATGATCGACAAAGGCAGTGCTGTGGCCACGATAATCGTCGCCCGCCAGTCACGCAGGAACCACCAGACCACCAACACCGCCAGCAACATTCCTTCGTATAGCAGCATCATGGAGCCGCGATAGTTTTCCATCACCGGGTCGACGGCATTACTCGCTTCTTCAATACGCACATCAGGATGTTGCCTGGCGAACTCACTGACTGCCTGGCGCACATCCCTGGTCACTCCGATGTCGGAAAAACCCAGAGAGCGCATGACCTGAAAGCCAATTACCGGTTTGCCGTCGCGATACGCCAGGGTGGTGCGCTGGGCATGGGTATCACGCACGGTGGCCAACTGCTGCACGGCGAGCATTCGCCCTTCGCTGACGGGAATGCGGATAGCGCCCAGCGCCGCCGGGTCGTCAATGCCGCCGAGGACACGCAGCGCCTGCTGACCGCTGCCCAGATCGCCCTGACCGCCGGAATTGTCTTTCTGCATCGTCCGCAAACGATCCGCGATGTCCGTCACGCTCAAACCCAGACCAGCCATCAGCGCGGGATCAAGGTCCACCTGAACTTCGCGGTCCACACCGCCCACGCGGCCGATGTTCGCGACACCACGCACGGTCAGAAGCTTTTTGCTCAGCTCATTGTCGACAAACCAGGACAACGCTTCTTCGTCCATGCGTGGCGCATCGACCACATAGGTCAGCAACGCCGTGGTATTGGTGGTCAGGCGGGTTACCGATGGCGTGTCGAGGTTGGCTGGCAACTCGGCGGCAGCGCTGTCCACCGCATTGCGCACCTCGTTGAGCGCTTCATTGCCATCCTTGTCGATGTCGAATATCACATTGATGATGACGCTGCCTTCGGCAATTTGCGTGCTGACATGCTTGAGCAGGCGCAGCGAGGTCAGCTTGTCTTCGAGCTTGCGCGCGACTTCGGTTTCCAGTTGCTCGGGGGCGGCCCCTTCCAGTGAGGCACTGATGACCACTGCGGGCAGATCGGTGTCGGGAAAGTCCTGGATACCGAGACGATCGAATCCAAGGGCACCAAACAGGGTCAGCAGTAAAAACAGCATGACCGCCGGAACCGGGTAACGAATCGACAGCGCGGAGATATTCATTGCGTGCGCGCCTCGGCGTTGACCAGCGTCACGCTGGCCCCGTCGTTGAGAAAGGCCCCACCGCTACGGACGATCTGTGCCTGCTCTGTCAGACCTCCGAGGATTTCCAGCGCCGATCCACGCCGCCGCCCGACCTCTACGACTTGTTGGCTGACATGCATATCCTTGCCCAGCACGAACACATAAGAGCGTCCGTCACGCAGGATCACACTGGTATCCGGGACAGTCAGCGCTGCAGTGGATGGCAGTTCGATGCGACCGCTGGCGTACATGCCGGCGCGCGCCATCGACCCAGTGGGCAGGGAAACATAGACCAGCGCCCTGCTGGTCTTGCTGTCGAGTATTGGCGAGACCAGCCGCACGCGACCTTCGACCTGAATACCGCCTGGCAACGTCACGCGAGCGAGCTGTCCGACCTGCACACCTGGCAGTTGCTGTGCATCCAGTTCTGCCTGCCACTCGATGCGGCCATCCCGGATCATCCTGAACATTTCGCTGCCCGCCGACACCACATCGCCGAGCAAGGCCTTGCGCCCGGATATGACCCCGTCATCCACCGCGACAATGCGTGTCTGCGTGAGTTTGATCCGGATACTGCGCAGGTCGGCATTTGCCGAGGCCAGGTTGGCTTCAGCGGTCTGCACCTTGACCCGGTATTCTTCCAGTTGCTGCTCGGACAAGGCCCCGCTCTGTCCGACCAACGCCGCACGTCGCGCATTGGAGCGGGCTTCCTGCAATTGCGCCGTGGCCTGGGCTGCCGCTGACTTCTGCTTGTTTTCCTCGGCCAGCACGCTGTCATCGGCCAGGGTCGCCAAGACCTGGCCTTTCTTCACCTGATCGCCGATATCAGCCTTCAGGCTGGCGATCCGCAAGCTTCCGGTTTCGGCACTGATAACAGCTTCCTGCCACGGCGCGAGCGCACCGCTGGCCACCCGTTCCTGTGGCCATTCTTCGTGGCGCGGTTGAACCGCCTCGACGGTAAGGCTGGTTGACGGCGCAGCAGCAGCAGCAGCCGGGGTCGGGGTCGGCTCTGCACGGCCAAACAATAGCCAGCCTGAAACGCCCAACACCACCAGCGTCAACAGCCCATACATGCGTATCTTCGTCATACGCCGCCCCGCTTCGCTGTCTCACTGGCCAAACCTTCGCGACTGTCCTGCCATCCACCGCCCAGGGCCTTGTACAGGGCAATCCAGTAGCGCACTTGATTTTGTTGCACGGTGATCAGTTCGATTTGCGCCGAAAGGGCCGAGCGTCGCGCCACTTCGCGGTCCAGCAGGCTGGCGTTACCGGCCTGCCAGTTGCGGTCTGTGGCCTCGAACGACGCTTCATAACCGTCGCTGGCCCGCTGCGTACTGGCTTGCGAACGCCGCGCCGCGTCCAGACGCACCAGTGCCTGCTCGACTTCCATCACCGACGTGCGCAAGGTCTGCCGATAGGTCGCCAGCGCCGCGTCATAATCTGCCCGTGCCGAGTCCACTGCCGCCCGGCGCTTGCCTGCGTCGAACAGCGGAACACTCAGTTGCGGGCCGAGGCTCCAGTTACGGCTGAATACTCCAGTGGTGGTCCCCACCTCGAACGAGCCGATCAGACTCAGGCTGGGCAGACGATCCGCCTGAGCAGCGCCAATCTTCGCATTCGCTGCGGCCAGTTCACGTTCGCTGGACGCCAGGTCCGGGCGCTGGCGCACCAGGTCGGCGGGTATTTCCCGTACATCCAGCGACGCAGGCTGCGGCAGTCGCGCGGGGTTATGGCCGAGCACTTCCCGCACCTGCTCCTCGTCGCTACCGGTCAGGGCCACCAGGCTTTTGAGCAGCACGTCGCACTCGCTTTGTTGTTTGATGAGGGTCGCATTACTGGCCGCCGCACTGGCGTCGCTCAACGATGAATCAGCGGCTGCGGTAAACCCGGCCTGAAACGACACACGAGTCAGACGTGCGGTCTGTTCCTGGGATTGCGCCTGATCACGGTAAGCGTTCACCAGCATCTGGCAGCCGCGGTACTGCACGAAGTCATCACCGACCTCGGCCGCCAGCGACACACGAGCGTCATGCCAGTCATTGACACGTGCTTCGAGCAGATTGCGCGAAGCTTCGTCGGTGCGTCGTAATTTGCCGAACAGGTCCAATTCCCAGGACGCATCGAGGGTTGCCCCGGAAGTCGTACCGCTCTGGCGCGCCCCGCTCTGCCTGATGCCAGCGCGTGACTTGCTCGCGCCGCCGCTCACTTGTGGCAGCCTGTCGGCAAAGCTGCCGTCCAGCGTCGCGCGTGCCTGGGCGATGCGCGCCAGAGCCTGATCGAGAGACGGGCTGTCTGCTTGCGCCAGACGCAACAGGGTTGCCAGTGCAGGGTCATCGAACTGTTGCCACCAATCCTGCAGCCCCACCATCGACGCGTCATGGGGCAGCGGCGCATGCCACTTGCCGGCAACCGCCACCGCAGGTAACTGGTAGTCCGGCCCTAGCGTGCAGCCGCTGAGCAGTGACACCACAAACATCGACAACAGGAATCGGCCAGCAGGTTTGCCAATAGACATAAAGCTCTCGAAAATTCCGGAACAGTGGTGTCTGGAGAAAAGAAGCAACGGGGCAGGAATCCGGACGATCAGGAGCGTTGTCGCGAGGTTTCCTGCTGCGCCACAAATCCCTTTCGTAGCATGCATTTAACGCTGGAGGCCGCGGTATGTATGTCGTGGAATACGGGGACAGTCCCACGGCGATAAGTTGGCGATCGCCCTGAGGTTCTTACAGAATCGGGCCCTGCTCGAACCGAGTAGCAATGAATCCGTACCTGTGCCAACAAGGGATCGACTATGGAAGAGTTAAGTAATCTCAAGAAACTGGAGTCGAATGCGCGCACCTACGCAGCGACCTTCCAGCAGCTGTTTGTCAGTGGCAAGGGCATGCGGGTCAAGGACGCCAACGGCCAGGAGTACCTCGACTGCCTGTCGAACGCTGGCACGCTGGCACTGGGTCATAACCCTCCGGTGGTCCGCGAGGCGGTGATCGAATTCCTCAACAGTGATCATCTGCAGCAGGCCCTTGACCTGGCCACACCGGCCAAGCACGCCTTCGTCGAAGAGCTGTTCGCGACGTTGCCCGCCAGAATGCGCGACAACAGCAAAATTCTGTTCTGCGGCCCCAGCGGTTCTGACGCGGTCGAAGCCGCAATCAAGCTGGCCCGCCATTACACCCAGCGCTCGCCGCTGATGTCCTTTCACGGTGGTTATCACGGCATGACCGCTGGCGCATTGTCGGCAATGGGCAACCTCAACCCCAAGGCCGGGCTGCTGGCCCAGGGAACCCACTTCCTGCCCTTCCCCTATCGTTTCCGCTGCCCGTTCGGCACCGATGGCGAAAACACCGACCGCCTCTCCATCGAGTACATCCGCACGGTACTCAGCGACCCGGAAAGCGGTGTGTCCAAACCGGCTGCGGTGGTCGTCGAAGTGGTTCAGGGCGAAGGCGGCTGCATCGCGGCGTCGGCAGAATGGCTGCGCGCTGTGCGTGATATCACTCGCGAGTTGGGAATCCTGCTGATTGTCGACGAAGTACAAACCGGACTCGGACGTACCGGCAACCTGTTTGCTATCGAACATTCCGGGATAACGCCGGATATTCTGGTGCTGTCCAAGGCCATCGGTGGCGGCTACCCGATGTCAGTGATCGTCTATGCCGAGCACCTCGATACATGGGGCCCAGGCATGCACGCAGGGACGTTTCGTGGCAATCAGGTGGCGATGGTGGCCGGGGCTGCGACCATGTGTCATATCAAGGAGCACGATCTGGTCGGCAATGCCGTGCTGCGCGGTGAGCAGTTGCACAGCGGGCTGGAGAACATCGCTCGACAGTTCCCGTTTATCGGCGATGTCCGTGGCCGTGGCTTGATGCTCGGGGTAGAAATCGTCAAACCGGCTACAGGATCACGTCCAGGGGTTGGCGATGGCGCACGTGCGCGGGCGATCAAGCTGGAGTGCTTCAACAACGGCATGATCATCGAGACAGGTGGACGCAACAGCGCAGTCGTGCGCTTCCTGCCACCGTTGAATATCACCGAATCGGAAGTGGGCATGGTCCTCGACCGCTTCGAACAGGCCCTGAAGAGCAGCAGCGCAGCACGGGTTTCCAGCGTCAGCGCGGTAGGCTGAGTCCTCGCAACAGCCTGCTCGAGAGGCTGATACAGCCGACAGATAGCCGTGGGCTGCATCAGTCTCTCGTGAGCAGGATCCCTTCCACACTGCCCACGTCAGCGGGCCGTCGATATCGTCATGCAGAACATCCCTGTCCTGCAATCCTCTCGTCAATCCCGTGCCAGCGCCTCGATCGGATCGAGCTGTGCCGCGTTACGTGCCGGTACGAAGCCGAAAACGATGCCGATCAATGTCGAACAGATGAACGCAGTGACAATCGAGCCCACGGAGAACACCATCTGCCATTCCTTGACCAGCAGTGAAAACACATAGCCGATCACGAACGACAGGCCGATGCCGATGACCCCGCCAATCAGGCAAACCATCACCGCCTCCACCAGAAACTGCTGACGGATATCCGACTGGCGCGCCCCGACTGCCATGCGAATGCCGATCTCGCGCGTCCGCTCCGTGACCGACACCAGCATGATGTTCATCACCCCGATACCGCCGACCGCCAGCGAGATCACCGCAATCAATGACAGCAACAGGGCCAGCGACTGGCTGGTCTTCTGCACCGTTTGCATCACGCTGTCGAGGTTGTAGGTGAAGAAGTCCTTGGTCCCGTGACGCTTTTGCAGCAGTTTGTTGACGTTGTCCTCGACCACCTTGCTCGGCTGCCCGTCCTTGACCCGCACGGTGATGCCGTCCAGGTATGTCTGACCCAGCAGGCGGCCAGAGGCGGTTTCGTAGGGCATCCAGATATTCAGGTTCTTGCTGGTGTCGAAGATGTTTTTCTTGTTCTCGGTCACGCCGATTACTGTACAGGGCAGGTTGCCCACCAGGATCACCTGGCCCAGCGGGTCGACCTTGGGGCCGAATAGGCGAATCCGTGTGTTGTAATCGATCACCACCACTTGCGCTTGCCGCCTGGCGTCATCCTTGTTGAACCCCACCCCCAAGCCCATTTTGGTGCCACGCACCTGGAAGTAACTCGGGCTGACCCCGCTCACCGTCGCCGATACGTCGATGTTGCGGTAGCGCACCAGCAGGTTGCGGCCGATATTCGGTGTGGCGCTGTCGATGTAGTACTCACTGCTCAACGCCGCCACATCGGACAGCGCCAGGGTCTGGATATCCATGGACTTGGTGTCGCCAAAGTCACTGCCTGGGAACACCTCGATGGTGTTGCTGCCGATGGCCTCAATGTCCTTGAGCACATAGCGCTTGGCCCCTTCGCCGATCGCAACGATCGACACCACCGAGGTAATGCCGATGATGATCCCGAGCATGGTCAGCAGCGTGCGCATGCGGTGCGAGATCAGCGCCACCCAGGCCATGACGAAGGCCTCCTGGAACAGGCCGAGGTTGGCCATCAGCCGGTTGCCCTGCCTGGGTTTGGTGGGCAGGCGCTCGGTGGTTTTTTCGTTGATGATCGGGCGATCAGGGTTTACCCGGTCGGCGATGATCTCGCCGTCACGCATCTCGATGATGCGCTCGGCGTGCGCTGCAACCTTCTCATCGTGGGTCACCAGAATCACTGTGTGCCCGGCGCTGTTGAGCTCCAGGAGGATGTTCATCACCTCCTTGCCGCTGACGCTGTCGAGGGCCCCGGTAGGTTCGTCGGCCAGAATGATCTCGCCGCCGTTCATCAAGGCCCTGGCAATACTGACCCGCTGTTGCTGGCCGCCTGAAAGCTGGCTTGGCCGATGCTCCAGATGCCCGGGCAGGCCCAGCCGCTCAAGCAGCTTCTGCGCGCGCTCTACGCGCACGCCCTTGCCGGTGCCTGCGTAGATGGCAGGCATTTCGACATTCTGTATCGCTGGCAGGTGCGGCAACAGGTGATAACGTTGAAAAATGAAACCGAAGTGATCGCGGCGCAGCTCTGCCAGCTCATCATCGGTCAGCGTACCGGTTTCACGCCCGTCGACCTTGTAACTGCCGCTGTTGGCGTGATCCAGACAACCCAGCACGTTCATCAGCGTTGACTTGCCGGAACCCGATGCCCCGGTAATGGCAACCAGTTCGCCGGCATTGATCGTGAGGTTGATGTCATTAAGCGCGATGAAGTCCTTCTCGCCAGCGACAAAACGACGGGTTATCCCCTTGAGTTCCAGAAGAGCTCGACTCATGGTCAGGCCCCCGCTGTCGCTGGTGTGGCCGACGGTTCACCGATCACCACCTGGTCGCCCTCGGCAAGGCCGCTCTTGATCTCGACCCGCACGTTGTTGTTGATGCCGGTCTGCACGTTACGGCTCTGGGCCTGGCCCTGATTGTCCATCACGCGCACCGGGAAGGTGCCGTCGCCGTTCTTGTCGCCCAAAGCTGCAACAGGCACAGTCAGTACGTCCTTGGCCTTTTCACGCACGATATGCACCTGGGCGGTCATCGAAATACGCAGACGGTGATCAGGGTTGGGGACGTCGAACAATGCGTTATAGAACACCGCACTGTTTGGCTTGCCGGCGTTGCTGGACTGCGCGTCAAGAAAGTTTTGCGGCGCCGGTTCCGTGCCTTTCAGTTTGGCGTAATAGCGTTTTTCGGCATCGCCGAGGATGGTGAAATACACCTCTTGGCCTGGGGTGATATGAATCACGTCGGCCTCGGAGACCTGCGCCTTGACGGTCATGGTGTCCAGGTCTGCCAGCTTGAGGATCACCGGCGTCAGTTGGCTGGCGATCACGGTCTGGCCTTCCTGGGTCACGATACCCACCACATCACCGCTGATCGGCGCGACGATGCGGGTGTAGCCCAGGTTGATCCTGGCGGTCTCGATCTGGATCCCTGCGTCGCGTACCTGTGCTTCCAGCGAGCGAAGGTTGGCACTCCGGACTTCGAAGTCCGATTGCGCCGTATCGAAGTCCTTTTGCGAGATCGCGTCATCCGCACGCAGTTGCTTGTAGCGTTGGTAAATGGCTTTGGCGTCCTTGAGCTGCGCGGCAGCCGCGTCCTTCTGGGCGATCAGGTTCTGTTCGTTGACCTGCGACTGGCGCAGGGTGTTCTGCAGCACCACAGGATCGATTTCCGCCAGCCACTGACCTTGTTTGACCTTGTCACCCAGATTGACCTTCAGTGACTTGAGCTGGCCTGAGACCTGCGCACCGACATCAACCTGCTTGATGCCTTGCAGCACTCCGCTGGCCAGCACCGAGTTTTCGATATCGGTGCGTTCGACCTTGGCGGTCAGGTACTCCGGTGCCTTTTCCGGGGATTGGATGCCGTAGGCAATACCTGCTGCCAGAACCAACAGCACAACAACAATGAGCACTTTGCGAAACTTCAACTTTTTCATAGAAAGCCACGAATGCGTTGAGGATTGGCCCGGCGATCAACCGCCGGGCTTGAAGAAACGATGTTATTGACGGGGTAGCCACCAGTTCGCCAGATGCTGTACATGCTGCGCCTTGAGAATGGTGAAATGGTTGCCCGGCCCACGCCAGACAGTGAGATCCGGGGCACACCGGCGCCAGCCGCTGACCATCGCCTGTTGTTCGCGCTGATTGCCCGCCGCATCCAGCACCGGGTCATCGGCCAGCACCAGACGCACCGGCCCGGTGTAGATCTGCGACGGTTGATAACGTGTGCGCAACGCGGTACCGAAAGCCCTTGCAGGCCCACGCATCGCGTCCGGCGACGAACGCTGCGGCAACATCCCTGCCCGCACCATCCCGGCATGCAACAAACGCATCTGGCCGACATCGTCCTGGGCCCGGAAGGCCGTACGATCGATGCCCAACGGCTTGCCCGCAGCCAGCTCCATGGTTTCGATCAAACGTTCCAGTACGCCTATCGCGGTGTAAGGTTTGCCCACCACGCCGTTGCCGCCCGGTGACTCACTGTCGATCAGTGTCAGCGAAGCCACCTCCCTGCCGCTTGCCGTCAGGCGCTGAGCCATTTCAAAGGCCACCCAGCCGCCGAACGAATGACCGAGCAGATGCACCGGTCCTTCTGGATGGGTGCTGTCGAGTGCTTGCAGATAAGCCTCGGCGGCGGTTTCCACCAGACTGTAAGGCACCGTGCGGCCATCCAGCCCGCGTGGTTGCAGCCCGTGGATCGGCCAGTGCGGCCCCAGAGCATCGGCCAGGCTGATGAAGCCAGTCACACTGTCCCCTGCCCCCGGTACACAGAACACTGGCGCGTGATCGCGACGTCCACCCTGAATCGTCAACAACGGCCGGTGGGCGCTGTCAGCCCCTCGTGGCCGATTGGGCAGATCAGCCAACGCTTGGCTGATCGCCTGACCCAGGCCCTCGATATGTGGCGGCTTCATCATGCTCAAGTGATCGCCAGCGACCTTGATACTGCGCAACTGACTGACGGGCAGTACGCTATCCCAACCCAGGTAACCGCTGTGTTTCTGCGAGTTGGGTTCCCACTCACTGGCAGTGAACAGGTGCAGCGGCACGCTGTTGGGGTAAACCGTGTAATTGGCCTGCGCATGACCGTGAGCCACCTCTCGGTCGAGGTACTGGCAAAGACCCTCGTTCGTGTAGATGTCCAGCTCCGGCGGCAGCGCACCCTGCTCGCGGCAGTGCTGCAGGAGCCCGGCGAAATCAAAGGCATGCCGGTTTGCACGCACTTGCTCAAGGGCCTCCAGAGCCTGCGTGCATTCGCCTCGGGCCCTCCAGAACTGCTCGCAGTGTTCCAGCAGATGCTGACTGTGGGCGGTCTGCAGGTCCCAGCGCTCGCGACCCAGATCCACCAGACGCGGCATGTAGGTGTCGAGCAGGCCGATAAACTCCACCTCCTCGTCCATGCCCTCCAGCTGGATGGCAATTTCGTAGGCCAGAAGCCCACCGAACGACCAGCCCGCCAGACGATAAGGCCCATGCGGCTGAACACTGCGCATCACATTCAACAAGCGCGTTGCCAGGCATTCCATGGTCAGCAACTGTTCCTGACCGAGCGGGATGCCGCTCAACCCGTAGACCGGAATCTCGCTGTCGATGTGTACCGCCAGCGCCGGGAAATGCGCGTCCTGGCCGGTGAACTCGTGGACCAGGAACAACGGACGCTGGCTACCTGTGGTACGCACCGGCACCAGTTGCTCATGAAGCTTCGGTGCAACCTCTTCGCTGCGGCTGCCCAGCAGACTTGCCAAGGCCGCGACGCTGGCGTGCTGGAACACGTCGGCCAGGGACACCGACAAGCCACTCTGCACCAATTGGCTGACCAGTCGTACCGCCATCAGCGAGTGACCGCCGAGACTGAAGAAGCTGTCATGACGTCCCACCTGCTGCACCTCGAGTACCTCCGTCCAGGCTTTCGCCAGACGAATCTCCAGCTCGCCTGCCGGGGCTTCGAAGGCACTGCTCGCGAACTGATCCGCTGTCGGTGCTGGCAGTGCGTGGACATCCACCTTGCCATTGAGCGTCAGCGGCAAGTCGGGCAGGCAGATGAATACGCTCGGTACCATGTATTCCGGCAAGCCGGCGCTCAGCTGTGCACGCAGGGCCTCCACTTCGGGTGCTTCAGCGCCCGCATGCACGGTGTAGTAAGCCACCAGACGCGTGTCGCCCGGGCTGTCTTCGCGTGCCACCACAACGGAGTTGCGCACGCCATCGCACCCATGCAGGCTGCTTTCGACCTCACCAAGTTCGACGCGGAAGCCGCGGACCTTCACCTGACCATCGTTACGCGCCAGGTATTCGAGGTTACCGTCCGGCAACCAGCGCGCCAGGTCGCCGGTGCGGTAGAGCCGCGCCCCCGCCTGCTGACTGAACGGATCGTCGCTGAAGCGTTCGGCGGTCAGTTCCGGGCGATTCAGGTAGCCAAGCGCGACCCCGACCCCGCCGATGTAGATCTCGCCGACGCTGCCCATCGGCACCGGCTCGCCGCACGCGTCGAGCAGATAGATGCGCACGTTGGCGTTGGGTTTGCCGATCGGCAGGCTCAGGGCTCCCGGCTGCACATCAAACACTTCGTAACGAGTGGCGCACGTGGTGCCCTCGGTCGGGCCGTAGCCGTTGAACAATCGCACTTGAGACGAGTGCTCCCGTACCCGGCGGAACGACGCCGGATCCGCCCGTTCGCCACCGCACTCCAGCATGCGCAAGCCTGCTAGAGCCTCGGGAATCAACCCGGCATACAGGTTGAACAAGGCGGTCGAACTGAACATCACTGTCACTTCGTGGCGTTTGAGCAAGGCGGCAAAGTCTGCTGGCTCAAGCAACACGGAAGGCTCGACAATTACCGACTGGCCACCATTGAGCAAGGCACCCCAGATCTCCGGACTACTGGCGTCGAATGCCGGGTTGGAGGAAAACGCCACGCGGTCATCGGCCCGGAAGCCGTAGTTGTCCCGCACCAGCCGCACAATGCCGTTGTGGGTCACGATCACGCCCTTGGGCATGCCGGTGGAGCCGGAGGTGTAGATGATGCACGCCGGGGTCTGCCCTGCGACTTCATCCGCGAGCGCGACTGGGCCATCGTTAGCCGCTGATAGATCCAGTGTGTCCAGATCCAGTCTTGGCGTCATGTCAGGTGCGTTCAGGTCGCTACGGCTCAGCAACAGGGTTGCTTCGCTGTCCTCGAGCATGAAGCGCACACGCTCTTCGGGGGCCAGGCGATCCAGCGCCAGGTAAGCAGCGCCGCATTTGAGGGTGGCCAGCATACTGGTCAGCAGCTCCACCGAGCGATCCAGCAGGATCGCCACTCGGGTTCCCGCTGCCACGCCGCGTTGGCGCAGTTGCTGAGCCAGGGCGTTGGCGCGGCTGTCGAGTTCGGCGTAGGTCAGCGTCTGCTCACCCTGACGGGCCGCAAGCGCCTGAGGTCGAGACGCTGCATGCGCCTCGAAAAGGCGATGCATCAACTGACCCTGAGGGTAAGCTCGGTCGGTTGCATTAAGACTGCTCAACAGATGCTGACGCTCGGCCGCGTCCACCAACGGCACGTGTTCCAGTATGCGTTGCTCATTGGCGACCATGGCTTCCAGCAAGCGCTGGAAATAGCCCAGGTAACGGTCCATGGTGCTTTCGTCGAAAAGCGCCGTGGCGTATTCCAGCGTACCGATCAATTGATCGCCGACCTCGGTCATGTCCAGCACCAGATCGAACTTGGCCGTGTGGTCGTTTACCGCCACGCCTTGCAGGTTCATGTTGCCCAGCGACAGGTCGGATGTTTCGTTGTTCTGCCACGACAACATGGCCTGGAAGATCGGGCTGTAGGACAGGCTGCGTTGCGGGCGAACCACCTCGACCACTTGTTCGAACGGCAGGTCCTGATGGGTCTGCGCTGCCAGCGTCTGACGCTTGACCTGCTGCATCAACGCTTCGACGCTGGGTGCGCCGGACAGATCGACGCGTATCGCCAGGGTATTGACGAAGAACCCGATCAGGTCCTCCACTTCGGCACGCAGGCGGTTGGCCACCGGTGTACCGATCACCACATCGTCCTGGCCGGCCAGACGCCCCAGCAGCGAGGCCCATGCGACCATTACGGTCATGAACAGGGTGCTGCCATGTCGCTGGCTCAGGGCCTTGAGGCCGCTGGTCAGCTCTGCATCAAGCACCAGGCCGCGAACGTTGCCGCTGTAGTCCTGTTGTGCCGGGCGTGGCCGGTCGGTCGGCAAGGTCAGCAAGGCTGGCGCGCCACCCAGGGTCTGCTGCCAGTACTGACGCTGTTGCTGCAGCACTTCGCCGCTCAGCCAGTTGCGCTGCCACACGGCATAGTCGGCGTATTGCACCGGCAAAGCGGGCAACGGATCCTCGGAACCGGCACTGAACGCCGCATAGAGCGCACTCAGCTCACGGGTCAGTACATCCGCGGACCAGCCGTCGGAGACGATATGGTGCATCGTCACCAGCAACACATGATCGTCCTCGGCCATGCGCACCAGGTGTCCCCGTACCAGCGGACCGTTGAGCAGATCGAAGCCCTCGTTGGCCTCTGCAGCGGTGATGGCGAGCAGTTGCTGTTCAGCATCCGCCTGCCCGGTCAACACGTGCAGTTGCAGGCTGAAACCGATATCGGCAGGAGCGATGCGCTGCACCGGATCCTGGTCCTGCTCTTGCACAAAGGTCGTACGCAGCACTTCGTGGCGGGCGACGATACGGTCCAGCGCTCGCTCCAGCGCAGGGTTATCCAGAGCGCCACGCAGACGCAGCCCTGCCGGAATGTGGTAAGCAGCGCTGCCGCCTTCCAGCTGCGCGAGGAACCACAGACGCTGCTGAGCAAACGACAGCGGCAAGGCCTGATCACGGGACACCGGCACGATAGGCGGCTGGCTGCTGCCTTTGGCGTCGGCGAGTATGCGTGCCATGGCGGCCAGTTCAGGCTGGGCAAAGATATCCGCCAGGCCCAGCTCGACGCTCAGTTGCTGGCGCACCTGGGAAATCAGGCGCATCGCCAGCAAGGAGTGCCCGCCCAGCTCGAAGAACTGGTCATGACGGCCTACCTGTTCCAGATCGAGCAGGTTTTGCCAGATCTGCGCCAGCGCCACCTCGGTGTCACCTTGCGGTTCCACGTGTTCGCGGCTGGCAAAGGCATCGGCCTGCGGAGCCGGCAAGGCATTGCGATCCAGCTTGCGGTTCGGCGTCAGCGGCAAGGCGTCGAGGATCACGAATGCACTCGGCAGCATGTATTCAGCCAGTTGCGGTGCCAGTTCGGTACGCAGGCTGGCGGCCGTGAGGAGCATATCCGGCTGTGCGACTACGTAGGCCACCAGACGTTTATCTCCCGGATTGTCCTCCCGAGCGATCACCACCGCTTCCTTGACCCCGGCGCAATTACCCAGGCGGGCTTCGATTTCGCCCAGTTCGATACGGAAACCACGCACCTTGACCTGGAAGTCGTTACGACCCAGGTATTCAATACGGCCGTCAGCCATGTAGCGCGCCAGGTCGCCGGTTTTATACATCCTCGCGTCAGGGCTGTTGCTGAACGGATCCGCGAGGAAACGCTCGGCGTTGACCGCTTCGAGGTTCAGGTAGCCCCGCGCAACGCCATCACCACCGATGAAGATCTCACCAGCCACGCCATAGGGCACGGGCTGCTGATGGGCATCGAGCAGGTAGATACGGGTGTTGGCCATCGGTTTGCCGATGGTCGCGTTGCCACTGCCTTCGCTGCCGACCACTGCGTCATGGCTGACGTAAGCCGCGGTGCAAGACACTGTCGCTTCGGTCGGGCCATAGGTATTGATCAGGCGAGTATGCGCCGGGCGCACCTCATCCCAGAGCTTGAGTTTCTGTGCCGACAGTGCGTCACCCGTGACGTTGATCAGGCGCACCTCAGCCAGACGTTGCGCAGCAGCCTGCGGCTGGTTGTGCCATTCGGCCACCAGCGTATGCCAATGCGCAGCAGTCAGGTGCAGGACAGTCGGATGAATGCCGTGAGTTTCAGCTCCTTCGCTGCCGAATATCTCGCGGCTCGGTGCCAGAGTGGCGCCAGCCAGCAATGCCGGGAAGATTTCCTCCACCGAGAGGTCGAAGTTCAGGGTGTTCTGTTGCAGCACGGTGTCGGTTGGGGACAGGGCAAACAGACGCGCAGCATCGACGCTGTAGTTGACCAGGCCACGGTGTTCGATCATCACCCCCTTCGGATTGCCGGTGGAACCGGAGGTGTAGATCACATACGCCAGGTTGCGCACACCGAGGGCTTCCACCACCGGGTTGTCGTCACGCTCGGTAAAGGTTGTGCGCTGATCATCGTCGAGCAGCACCAGCGGCAAGGTCAGGGGCGGCAAGCGTTTCTGCAGATCACGCTGGGTCAGCAATGCCGTTGGCTGGCTGTCGTTGATCATGTAGGCCAGGCGCTCGGCCGGATACGCCGGGTCCAGCGGTACATAGGCGGCACCGGCTTTGAGCACACCGAGCAGGCCGATCATCATTTCCACGCCGCGCTCGACGCAGATCGCCACTCGATAGTCCGGGCCGATGCCCATGCCGATCAGGTGATGAGCCAGACGGTTGGCCTGACGGTTCAACTCGGCATAGCTCAGGCGCTGCGCCTCGTAGACCACGGCGATGGCGTCGGGCTGTGTCTGAACCTTTTCTTCGAACAGCTGGTGAATGGTGCTGTGCTGCGGGTAAGGCACATCGGTAGCGTTAAGGTCGACCAGCAAATGCTGGCGTTCCACCGTATCGAGCAACGACACCTGTTCCAGCAACTGGCGGTCGTCGGCGACCATCGCTTCCAGCAAGCGCTGGAAGTAGCCCATGTAGCGCTGCATGGTGCTCTCGTCGAACAACGCCGTGGCGTACTCCAGTGTGCCGATCAACTGATCGCCGACCTCGGTCATGTCCAGCGTCAGGTCGAACTTGGCCGTATGGCCAGCCACCGCGACGCCCTGCAGGGTCATGTCGCCAAGCGCCAGATCGGACGCTTCGTTGTTCTGCCACGACAACATGGCCTGGAAAATCGGACTGTGGGACAGGCTGCGTTGTGGGCGAACCACCTCAACCACCTGTTCGAACGGCAGGTCCTGATTCGCCTGGGCGGCCAGCGTCTGCTGTTTGACCTGCTGCAACAGGCTTTGCACGCTCGGCGTACCCGAGAGGTCGACGCGTACGGCCAGGGTGTTGACGAAGAACCCGATCAGGTCCTCCACCTCGGCGCGCATGCGGTTGGCCACCGGCGTACCGATGACCACGTCGTCCTGACCGGACAAACGTCCCAGCAGCGCAGCCCATGCGGCCATGACCGTCATGAACAGGCTGCTGCCATGCCGCTGGCTCAGCGCCTTGAGGCCGCGGGTCAGATCGGCATCGAGCACCAGCCCGAGCAGTTGACCGCTGTAGTCCTGTTGCGCCGGACGTGGCCTGTCGCTTGGCAAGGTCAGCAAGGCTGGCGCACCGGCCAGAGTCTGCTGCCAGTACTGACGCTGTTGTTGCAGCACGTCACCGCTCAGCCAGTTGCGCTGCCACAGCGCGTAGTCGGCGTATTGCACCGGCAACGCTGGCAACGGATCTTCGGCGCCCTCGCTGAACGCTGCATAGAGCACGCCCAGCTCACGGGTCAACACACCCGCGGACCAGCCGTCAGAGACGATGTGGTGCATGGTCACCAGCAACACATGGTCGTCATCGGCCAGGCATACCAGGCGTCCGCGCACCAGCGGGCCATTGAGCAGATCAAAGCCCTCTTCGGCCTCCTCTGCGGCGATGGCGAGCAGTTGTTGTTCCGCGTCGCCCTGCCCGGTCAGCACCTGCAGTTGCAAGTTGAAGCCGATATCGGCTGGAGCGATGCGCTGCAGCGGATCCTGGTCCTGCTCCTGCACAAAGGTCGTACGCAACGCCTCGTGACGCGCAACGATACGGTCCAGCGCCCGTTTCAGGGCGACTTTATCGAGCCTGCCGCGCAGACGCAGACCGGCAGGAATGTGATAAGCCGCGCTGCCGCCGTCCAGCTGCGCCAGGAACCACAGGCGTTGCTGGGCAAACGACAGCGGCAAGGACTGGTCGCGGGACACCGGCACGATGGGCTGCTGGCTGCTACCGGCAGCGTGCGCCACTACCTGAGCCAGCGGCGCGAGTTCCGGCTGGGCGAAGATGTCCGCCAGGCTCAGCTCGACGCCCATGCGCTGACGCACCTGGGAAATCAGACGCATCGCCAGCAGCGAGTGCCCGCCCAGTTCGAAGAAGTGGTCATGGCGCCCTACTGCTTCCAGGTTGAGCAGGTTCTGCCAGATCTGCGCCAGGGCTTTTTCGCTGGTGCCTTGCGGTGCGACATGTTCGCGACTGGCAAAGGCGTTGTCCGCCGGAGCAGGCAGGGCCTTGCGATCGAGTTTGCGATTCGGTGTCAGCGGCAGTGCATCAAGCAGCACGAAAGCACTCGGCAGCATGTACTCGGCCAATTGCGGTGCCAGTTCGGCGCGCAGGCTGGCGGCGTCCAGATTCACTTGTGGCTGGGCGATCACGTAGGCCACAAGACGTTTTTCACCGGGATTGTCTTCCCGAGCGATCACTACCGCTTCCTTGACCCCTTTGCAATTACCGAGACGCGCTTCGATTTCGCCCAGCTCGATACGGAAACCGCGCACTTTGACCTGGAAGTCGTTACGACCCAGGTACTCGATACGACCGTCAGCCATGTAGCGCGCCAGGTCGCCGGTCTTGTACATCCTGGCATCAGGGCTATTGCTGAACGGATCCGCGAGGAAGCGTTCGGCGTTGACCTCTTCAAGGTTCAGGTAACCGCGTGCCACGCCGTCGCCACCGATGAAAATCTCACCGGCCACGCCGTATGGCACTGGCTGCTGATGAGCATCGAGCAGGTAGATGCGGGTGTTTGCCATCGGCTTGCCGATGGTCGCGTTACCGCTGCCTTCGCTGCCAGCCGCTGCGTCGTGACTCACGTAAGCCGCAGTGCAGGACACTGTCGCTTCGGTCGGGCCATAGGTGTTGATCAGGCGGGTATGCGCTGGGCGCACCTCATCCCAGAGCTTGAGTTTCTGCGCCGACAATGCGTCACCTGTGACGTTGATCAGGCGCACCTCGGCAAGGCGTTGTTCAGCAGCCTGAGGCTGGTTGTGCCATTCGGCCACCAGTGTGTGCCAATGCGCGGCGGTCAAGTGCAGAACGGTCGGGTAGATGCCGTGATTTTCAATGCCCTCACTGCCGAAGATCTCGCGGCTCGGCGCCAGGGTGGCACCGGCCAACAGTGCCGGGAAGATCTCCTCCACCGACAGGTCGAAGTTAAGGGTGTTTTGTTGCAGCACAGTGTCGGTTGGGGACAGGCCAAACAAGCGTGCAGCATCGACGCTGTAGTTGACCAGGCCACGGTGTTCGATCATTACCCCTTTCGGATTGCCGGTGGAGCCCGAGGTGTAGATCACATAGGCCAGGTTACGCACGCCGAGAGTCGCTACGACCGGGTTGTCATCGCACTCGATGAAGCCCTGGCAATGATCGTCGTCGAGCAATACCAGCGGCATGGACAGTGCGGGCAAACGCTCCTGCAAGCCGCGCTGGGTAAGCAACGCCGCTGGCTGGCTGTCGTTGATCATGTACGCCAGGCGCTCGGCCGGGTAAGCCGGGTCCAGCGGTACATAGGCGGCACCGGCTTTGAGCACGCCGAGCAGGCCGACGATCATTTTCACTCCACGTTCGACGCAGATCGCCACACGATCATCCGGACCGATGCCCAGGCTGATCAGGTGATGAGCCAGACGGTTGGCCTGACGGTTCAATTCGGCATAGCTCAAGCGCTGCGCCTGGAAAGCCACGGCGATGGCGTCGGGCTGCGCCTTGACCTTTTCTTCGAACAGCTGATGAATCGTGCAGTCTTGCGGGTACGGCACGTCGGTAGCGTTAAGGTCGACCAGCAGTCGCTTGCGCTCCACCGTATCAAGCAGTGGCACATGCTCCAGTACCTGACTGTCATCGGCGACCATGGCGTGCAGCAAACGCTGCAGGTAGCCCAGATAACGGGCGATGGTGCTTTCATCGAATAACGCGGTGGCGTATTCCAGTGAACCGAACAGCAGACCCTGGGCTTCGCCGATGTCCAGCGAGAGATCAAACTTGGACAGCGTATGTTCCGCGCTCAGGTTTTCCAGTTGCAGATCGCCGAGGGCGAAATCCCCGCCGCCCATGTCCTGCCAGCTGAGCATGGCCTGGAACACCGGGCTGTGCGACAGGCTGCGCACCGGCTTGATCACTTCCACCACTTGCTCGAACGGCAGATCCTGATGGTCCTGGGCGCCTAGCGTGCTGGTCTTGACCTGCGCCAGCAGAGTCTTTGCCGTGGGCTTGTCACTGAGGTCGACGCGGATGGCCAGGGTATTGACGAACAGGCCCACCAATCCTTCGGTCTCACTGCGTGTGCGGTTGGCCACTGGCGTGCCGATGACCACGTCGTCCTGACCGGACAGACGCCCCAGCAGCGCAGCCCAGGCGGTCATGACGGTCATGAACAGTGTGCTGCCGTGACGTTGGCTCAATGCCTTCAGGCCGCGAGTCAGGTCTTCGTCGAAAACGATGGGCAGCACCGCGCCGGTATAGTCCTGCTGCGCCGGACGTACCCGGTCGGTGGGCAACATCAGCAGCGCCGGAGCGTCTGCCAGGTTTTGCTGCCAGTAGTCGCTTTGTTGCTGCAGCAGATCGCCGCTCAACCAGCGACGCTGCCACACCGCGTAGTCCAGGTATTGCAGCGCCAGTGGCGTCAATGGGTCGCCCTGGCCCTGAATGAATGCTGCATAAAGCGCGGCCAGTTCACGGGTCAGCACGCCAATCGACCAACCATCGGAAACGATGTGGTGCATGGTCAGCAACAGGACGTGATGGTCCTCGGCCATACGAATCAGGCGGCCCCGGATCAATGGGCCCTGTTCCAGATCGAAGCCTTGCAGCGACTCTTCGCTGGCCAGTGCCTGAAGCTTCTCTTTGGCATCCACCAGCCCTTGCAGATCGTGCAGTTGCAGGTTGAAGCCGGCATCCGCCGGGCTGATCCGTTGTAATGGCTGTTCGTCATCGCCCTGAATGAAGGTAGTGCGCAAGCCCTCATGGCGCGCCACGATACGCTCCAGGGCCCGTTGCATTGCCGCGCGATCCAGCTCGCCACGCAAGCTCAGGCCGACTGGCATGTGGTAGGCCGCGCTGGCACCTTCCATCTGGGCGAGGAACCACAGGCGTTGCTGGCCGAACGACAATGGCCAGGCCTGATCGCGTGCCACCGGCACGATATCCGGCAGGATGCTGCGTCCGGCTTGGGCAATTGCCTGCGCCAGTGCGCTCAGTTCCGGGTGGGCAAACAGCGCGGCCAGGCTCAGTTCGACACCCAGTTGTTGGCGAATCTGCGAAATCAAGCGCATTGCCAGCAAGGAGTGGCCGCCCAGTTCGAAGAACTGGTCGTGACGGCTGATGCCTTCAACCTGGAGCAGGTCGCCCCAGATTTGCGCCAGCAAGGTTTCGGTTTCGCCTTGGGGGGCTTCATAACCAAGGCGGATCAGTGCATCGGCGTCCGGTGCTGGCAAGGCCTTGCGGTCCAGCTTGCCGTTAGGCGTCAGCGGCAGTGCGTCGAGCAGCACATAGGCTACCGGGATCATATGGGCCGGCAATTGCTCCTGCAGCCAGCCGCGCAGGCTGTCGATGTCCACCGACGCGTGCCCTGCGCTCAGGGTGTAATAAGCCACCAGACGCTTGTCACCCGGAACATCTTCGCGGGCGTTGACCACCGCTTCGTGTACGGCTGGGTGTTTGGCCAGGCGTGCATCGATCTCGCCGAGCTCGATACGGAAGCCGCGGATTTTCACCTGATCATCGTTACGACCCAGGTATTCGATATTGCCGTCTGGCAGGTAGCGACCCAGGTCGCCGGTACGGTACATGCGTGCCGCTGGCTGTTCGCTGAACGGGTCCTTGAGGAAGCGTTCTGCGGTCAGGTCTTCGCGGTTCAGATAACCCCGGGCTACACCGGCACCACCGATGTAGATTTCACCTGCAATACCCAACGGAACAGGCTGCTGTTGCTCGTCCAGCAGGTAAAACCGGGTATTGCCAACCGGTTTGCCGATGTGAGCTGCGAAGCCATCTTCACGATCCATCGCTACCCAGCTTGAGTAGGTGGTCGTTTCGGACGGGCCATAAAGGTTGCACAGACGCTGCACACCAGTCTTCTCGAACAGCGATTCGACCAGGCTGCGCTTGAGCGCTTCACCTGCGACGTTGACCGTATGGACCGATTTCGGCAGTCCATCGACTTCCAGCAAGGCCTTGAGCGCCGACGGTACGGTGTTGATCAGGCCGATATCGTGGTCGCCGTGTTGCACTTCCAGAACATCTTTCACCACATTGATGCTGCCACCCGACGTCAGCGGCGCGAAGCACTCGTAAACTGCGAGGTCGAAGTTGAGCGAGGTGGAGAACAGTGTTTTTTCCAGCGCAGAGCCGTCGAAAGCCGTGTGCGCCCAGCTCAGGAAGTTAACGGTGTTGCGGTGTTCGATCATCACGCCTTTCGGCAGGCCGGTGGAACCCGAGGTGTAGATCAGGTAGGCCAAATGCGCCGAAGTCAGCCCCGGCACCTGCGGATTCTGGACGGATTGGTCCTGCCAATCGTTCAGATCAAGATTTATGACAGGCGCTGAAACGTCGGCCAGCAAGCCCTGAGTAGCGTTTTGCGCCAGTACTGCGGCCGGAGCGCTGTCCTGCAACATGTAGGCAATTCGTTCTACCGGATACGCCGGGTCGAGCGGCACGTAACCGCCGCCCGCCTTGAGGATCGCCAGCAACCCTACAACCATCTCCACGCCGCGCTCTACACAGATGCCGACGCGAGAATCCGGCTGCACGCCCTGCTTGCGCAAGGAATGGGCCAGGCGGTTGGCTTGCTCGTTAAGCTCGCGATAGGTCAGGCGTTGTTTGCCATGGACCACTGCAACCGCTTCCGGCGTGCGCTCGACCTGCGCTTCGAACATCCCGTGAATGGTCTGCTGCTGCGGGTAATCCAGCGCTGTGTCGTTGAAATCCACCAGCAACTGATCACGCTCGACAGCCGACAGAACCGGCAAGCCTGCCAGCGGCACCTCGCCGGACTGCTCCAGTGCGCTGACCACATTCTCCAGAGTGGTCTGCACATAAGCGCAGACGCGTTGCGCGTCGATGCTGGCACTGGCCTGGATCGTTAAACTGAAGCCCGTTCCCTCATCGTTTACTGAAAGGGTCAGCGGATAGTTGGTGCGCTCTTCGCCGCGCAGGCTTTCGATGCCTTGCCAGGCGTCCAGTGTCTGTTGGTTGACCTCAGCGGCGATATGTCGGTAGTTGAGCAAGGCGCTGAACAGCGGCGTCGAAGCGGACACGCCACTGCAACGCTGTGCCAGTACCAGCGATGCGTGTTCATGGGCAAGCAGCCCACTGAGCCTGGCGTGGGTAGCCTTCAGACCGCTGCGCACGTCCTGCTCGCCCAGCGTGACACGCAACGGCAAGGTGTTGATGAACATCCCCAGCGCCCGGTCAGACCCGGCACCACCTTGCAGGCGGCCGAGCAATACGGTGCCGAACACCACATCCTTTTTGCCTGACAAAGCGCCCAGAACACGAGCCCATGCCAGGTGATACAGGCTGGCGGAGCTGACCCCGAACTGACGGGCTTGCACGCGCAGGCGGCGGCTCAGGTCCATGTCGACCTGTAGGCGCGCTTCCTCGATACCGCGCCCGTCGCCCTGCACGTTCTGCAGGCCGAACGGCAGCGTCGGTTCATCGATATCACCGAGCATGTCGCGGAAAAACGCTTCGTGCTCCTCGCGGCTCACGCCGAGCATGGCCTGCGCCACGTAATTGCGGTAAGGCACGGACGGTGGCAGCGAGGCTTGCTGCCCGAGCATGTACGACTCGATTTCGCTGGTGAGAATGCGCAGCGACGTGGCGTCGTCCACCAGGTGATGGAACAGCAGCATGCCCAGCCAGCGGTCGTTCTCTGCGTCATGTGCATAACCAATGCGTAACATCGGCGCCTGACGAATGTCCAGGCGGGTGTGACGAGGGTCCAGACGTTCGAGCAGTTGTTCGGCGATATCGCCATCGGCAGGGTCCAGTATCAGCTCATCCAGGCCCAAGGGCGCTTCACGCCAGACCACCTGCACCGGAGAGTCGAGACGCTCCCAAAGCACGGCGGTGCGCAGGATATCGTGCCGCGCGATCACGCCTTGCAGTGCCTGGGCGAAACCGTGCAGACGCTCGAGGCTATCAAAGGCAAACAACGCGTATTGCAGGTACGGGTCTCCCTCGGTCGCGGCAAGGTGGTGATACAAAATACCTTCCTGCAGCGGTGCCAGAGCATAGATGTCCTGCACGTTGGCCAGGCCGCCGGGTACGCTTGCCACCACACGGTCGATATCATTCTGACTCAGGACTGTCAGAGGCAGCATGTCCGGGGTGATGCGCTCGCAGTTGGCGGGAATGAGGTTGGCGGGTACTTCCAGTGCCCCCTTGCCGCCTACCGCTGCTGCCAGGGCAGACAAGGTCGGCTGACTGAACAGCACGCGCACGTCGGCAACCAGATCGATCTGGCGCATGCGCTCGATCAGTTTGACGGCCAGCAGTGAGTGGCCGCCCAGCTCGAAGAAGTTGTCATGACGACCAACCTGCTCCAGTTGCAGCAGGTCTTGCCAGATACGCGCAATGGCCATCTCGGTGTCGTTTTCAGGTGCTGCGTAGCCACGACTGACCACCGCCGAGCGGTCGGGCACCGGCAAAGCCTTGCGGTCGAGCTTGCCGTTGGCCGTCAGTGGCAACTCATCGAGTTGCACGTAGGCTGCGGGCACCATGTGCTCCGGCAATGCACCGTGCAGATGCTCGCGTAGGCTTTCGATGTCCAGCAGGCTTTCCGGCTGCTGCGTCGTGACATAGGCCACCAGGCGCTTGTCGCCGGGCACATCCTCACGGCACAGCACCACGGCATCGCGGACGTCCGGATATTCAGCCAGACGCGCTTCGACCTCGCCCAGTTCGATACGGAAACCACGAATCTTGACCTGTTCGTCGTTGCGGCCCAGGTATTCCAGGCTGCCATCGGCCAGCCAGCGTCCCAGGTCGCCGGTACGGTACAGGCGCGCACCCGGTGCATTGCTGAACGGGTTATCGAGGAAACGCTCTGCCGTCAGTGCTTCACGGTTCAGGTAGCCACGAGCAACACCGGCACCGCCCACGTACAACTCGCCGATCACGCCTGTCGGCACGGGTTCGCCATGGGCGTCGAGCAGATAAAGGCGCAGGTCCGGGATGCGCTTGCCGATCGGGCTGGCACCGACGCGCTGGGCGTCTTCGGGCTGCAACGGGTAATAGGTCACATGCACTGTGGTTTCAGTGATGCCGTACATGTTCACCAGTTGTGTGCCAGCGTTCGCGCTGCGGGCGTACCACGGCTTGAGCATCGCCGTTTCCAGTGCTTCACCGCCGAAAATCACCTGGCGCAGCGAATGTGCCTGAGTGTTTTCAGCCTGGGCAGCAATCAGCTGGCGGAACGCACTTGGCGTCTGGTTAAGCACCGTCACCCCGGCACTGCACAGCAGGTTGTAGAAGTCTTCCGGCGAGCGGCTGACCAGTTGCGGCACGATCAACAAACGTCCGCCGTGCAGCAGTGCGCCCCAGATTTCCCAGACCGAGAAGTCGAAGGCGAACGAGTGGAACAATGCCCAGACATCCTGTTCATTGAAACCGAACCAGTCTTCGGTGGCCGAGAACAGTCGTGCAACGTTGCGATGCTCGACCATCACGCCCTTGGGCAGACCGGTGGAGCCGGAGGTATAGATGACGTAGGCAAGGTCAGCGGGCTTGACCGGTACTTGCGGATTACAGACGGATTCGTCCTGCAGGTCGGCATCGTCGAGATAGATCAGCGGCACTTCGCAGGCAGGCAACGTCTGCTGCACCGACTGCTGGCTCAACAACGCGACCGGCGCACTGTCGCCGAGGGTGTAGACCAGGCGCTCCAGCGGATAAGCCGGATCCAGTGGCACGTAACCGGCGCCGGATTTGAGAATACCCAGCAAGCCGATGATCATCGCCGGGCCGCGTTCGACGCAGATCGCTACCCGATCATTCGGGCGAACGCCGTGGGCCAGCAGGCGATGTGCAACCTGGTTGGCACGGGCGTTGAGTTCGCCGTAGCTCAGGGTCTGCTCTTCGAACACCAGCGCCACGGCATTCGGCCGCTCTGCTGCGCGGGCTTCAAATTGCAGATGAATCGGTGTCTCGCTCGTACAGGTATTGCCAGGTTCGTTCCACTGTTCGAGCAACTGCTGCCGCTCGCTGTCCGGCAGGATCGAAATAGCGTGCAACGGTGTCTGCGGCGCTTGCTCCAGCGCGTTGACCAGATTGCTCAATGTTTGCAGCATGTAGGCGCAAATCCGGGCGCCGTCGATCAGCGGTATGGTCTGTACGGTCAACAGGAAGTCTTCGCCGCGGTCATCGACGTTGAGGGTCAGTGGATAGTTGGTGCGTTCTTCATCGCCCAGTGCTATCGCCTGCATGCCATTCCAGGCCGTCAGCGTTTCATCGGTCACGGCAACGCTGGTGTGGCGATAGTTGAGCAGCGCGCTGAACAGCGGCGCCGGTGCCACCACGCCACTGCAACGTTGGGCCAGCGCCAGAGACGCGTGTTCATGCCCGAGTAATGCGGTCAAGCGCCGGTGCGTGGCCTTGACCCCGTCACGCACGCCCTGGTCGCCCAGGCCCACACGTAGCGGCAAGGTGTTGATAAACACGCCCAGCGCTCGGTCCGAGCCTTCGCCACCTTGCATCCGGCCCAGCAGCACGGTGCCGAACACTACGTCGTCACGCCCCGAGGCCTTACTCAACAGCTGCGCCCAAGCCAGGTGAACCAGGCTCGCGGCACTTACTCCCAGTTGACGGGCCTGGGCCCGCAAACGACGGCTGAGCTCCAGATCCACCGGCAGAAAGCCTTCTTCGATGTCATGACCGTCACCTTGCACCTCCTGAAAACCAAACGGCAGCGTCGCCTCGTCAACATCGCTCAACATGTCGCGGAAGAACACCTCATGTTCCTCCTGACTCATGCCCAGGCGGACCTGAGCAATATAATTGCGATATGGCGCCGCCAGGCCCAGTTGAGCCCCCTGCCCCAGCAGGTAGGCCTGCATCTCATGGCGCACTACTTCCAGCGTTGTATGGTCCATGACCAGGTGATGGAACTGTAACCAGCCCAGCCAGCGCTGGTTTGACTCATCCCAGGCATGTACAAGACGCATCATCGGCGCCCGACGAATGTCCAGGCGGTGGCGGCGGGAGTCGAAACGCTGGTGCAACTGTGTCGCGACATCGCCGCCTTGCGGATCCGGGTCGAAGCTTTCGCGCATCAGCAACGCCTGACGCCAGACCACTTGCATCGGTTCGTCCAGTCCCTCCCAGACCAGTGCAGTGCGCAGAATGTCATGGCGCTGGATCACGAACTGCAAGGCGCGGGCAAAGTCGTCGACATGCTCCTGGCTGTCGAAGGCGAACAGCGATTGCAGCAAATACGGATCTCCGCGCTCAGCGCTGAGGTGGTGATAGAGGATGCCTTCCTGCAACGGCGCCAATGGGTAGATGTCCTGCACATTTGTCACGCCGCCCGGCACGCTGTCGACTACCTTATCGATCTGTGCCTGGGTCAGGTCGGCCAGTGGCAGCAATTCAGGCGTAATGCGTTGGCAATCCTCGGTAATCAGATTGGCTGGCACCACGATGTCCGTGTTACCGCCGACTGCGGCCGCCAAGGCAGATAACGTCGGCTGGCCGAACAGCACGCGCACGTCAGCGCTCAAACCCAACTGGCGCATACGGCCGATAAGGCTCACCGCCAGCAGCGAATGACCGCCCAGCTCGAAGAAGTTGTCGTGACGGCCGACCTGGGCAACGCCCAGCAGGTCTTGCCAGATGGCTGCGATCTGAGCTTCGGTTTCACCTAGTGGGGCTTCATAACCACGGCTGATCAGTGCATCGGCTTCAGGTGCTGGCAAGGCCTTGCGGTCCAGCTTGCCGTTCGGGGTGAGTGGCAGTGCATCGAGACGTACGTAGGCCACCGGGATCATGTAGGCCGGCAATTGCTCCTGCAGCCAGCCGCGCAGGCTGTCGATGTCGACCACGGTTTCCTTGGCCGCCAGGGTGTAATAAGCCACCAGACGCTTGTCACCCGGAATATCTTCACGGGCATTCACTACCGCTTCGTGGACGGCCGGATGCTTGGCCAAGCGTGCATCAATCTCGCCCAGCTCGATACGGAAGCCGCGGATTTTCACCTGATCGTCGTTACGGCCGAGGTATTCGATATTGCCGTCTGGCAGGTAGCGACCCAGGTCGCCGGTACGGTACATGCGTGCCGCTGGGTTTTGGCTGAACGGGTCATTGAGGAAGCGTTCGGCGGTCAGATCATCGCGGTTCAGGTAGCCACGGGCCACACCGGCACCGCCGATGTAGATTTCACCGGCAACACCCAGTGGCACAGGCTGCTGTTGCTCGTTCAGCAGGTAAAACTGTGTATTGCCGACTGGCTTGCCGATGTGCGCTGCGAAGCCGTCTTCACGGTCCATCGCCACCCAGCTTGAGTAGGTAGTAGTTTCCGAAGGGCCGTAGAGGTTGCACAAACGCTGCACGCCGGTTTTTTCGAACAGGTTTTCTACCAGAGCGCGTTTCAGCGCTTCACCGGCGACGTTGACCGTATGGACCGATTTCGGCAGTCCATCGACCTCCAGCAAGGCCTTGAGCGCCGACGGTACGGTGTTGATCAGGCCGATATCGTGCTCGCCGTGTTGCAGTTCAAGGACGTTTTTGACCACTTCGATGCTGCCGCCCGAGGTCAGCGGCGCGAAGCACTCATAAACCGCAAGATCGAAGTTCAATGAGGTGGAGAACAGCGTTTTTTCGAGTGCAGAGCCGTCGAAAGCCTTGTGCGCCCAGGTCAGGAAGTTAACGGTGTTGCGGTGTTCGATCATCACGCCTTTCGGCAGGCCGGTCGAGCCCGAGGTGTAGATCAGGTATGCCAGATGCGCTGAAGTCAGCCCCTGTACCTGCGGATTCTGGACGGATTGGTCCTGCCAATCGCTCAGATCAAGATTGATGACAGGTACTGAAACGTCGGCCAGCAAGCCCTGAGTCGCGGTTTGCGCCAGCACTGCTGCCGGAGCACTGTCTTGCAACATGTAGGCAATTCGTTCTACCGGATACGCCGGATCCAGCGGCACATAACCGCCGCCCGCCTTGAGGATCGCCAGCAAGCCGACGACCATCTCCACGCCGCGTTCTACACAAATGCCTACCCGCGAATCCGGCTGAACGCCCTGCTTGCGTAAGGCATGGGCCAGGCGGTTGGCCTGCTCGTTAAGCTCGCGATACGTCAGGCGCTGTTCGCCGTGGACGACCGCAAGAGCCTGCGATGTAAGCTCGACCTGTGCTTCAAACAGCCCGTGAATGGTCTGCTGCTGCGGGTAATCCAGCGCGGTGTCGTTGAAATCCACCAGCAACTGATCACGTTCGACAGCTGGCAGAATCGACAAACCTTGCAACGGCGTTTCTGGCGTCTGCTCCAGTGCGGTCAACAGGTTTTCCAGCGCCGTGTGCATGTAGCCGCACACACGTTGCGCACCGATTGACGAAGCCACCAACGCCGTCAGGATGAACCCATCGGCCAGATCATCGACGTTCAAGGTCAGCGGGTAGTTGGTGCGTTCTTCGCCGCTGAGGACCGCAATGCCCTGCCATGCCTGCATGGCCTGGTCAGACACACTGCCGACCCCGCTGTGGCGATAGTTGAGCAGCGCGCTGAACAGCGGCGCGGGCGCGGCAACACCGCTGCAACGCTGGGCCAACGCCAGCGAGGCATGTTCGTGACCGAGCAAGGCAGTCAAGCGCTTATGAGTGGCCTTGACCCCGTCGCGTACGCCCTGCTCGCCTACCGAAACCCGCAACGGCAAGGTGTTGATGAACATCCCCAAGGCTCGCTCGGTACCTTCGCCACCCTGCATCCGGCCCATCAGGACGGTACCGAAGACCACATCCTGCTTGTTTGATACCTTGCCCAACACCTGAGCCCAGGCCAGGTGCACCAGACTTGCGGCACTCACCCCTTGTTGGCGAGCTTGAGCACGCAGGCGCAGGTTGAGTTGAGGATCCAGCGCCAGGCTGGCTTCCTCGATGTCACGACCTTCACCCTGCACGTCCAGCAGGCCGAACGGCAGTGTCGGCTCGTCGATATCGCCGAGCATGTCGCGGAAAAACGCTTCGTGATCGGCCTGGCTGACACCCAGGCGTGCCTGGGCCACATAGTTGCGATACGGCACAGGCACCGACGCTGCCAGGCTGTCTGCCTCGCCCGCCAGCCAGGCCTGCATTTCATGCTTCACCACTTCCAGAGCTACGTGGTCCAGCGCCATGTGGTGGAACAGCAGCATCGCGAAGATGCGCTGGTTGAGCGGGTCTTCGGCATAGGCCACGCGCATCAGCGGCGCCTGGCCGATGTCCAGACGGTAATGGCGCGGGTCAAAGCGGCTGTGCAGTTGTGTACCTATATCGCCGTCTGTCGGATCAAGCTCAAGCGCGTCCAGGTGCAACCGGGCCTGACGCCAGACCACTTGCACAGGTGAGTCCAGACCGTCCCAGACCACGCTGGTGCGCAGAATGTCATGGCGGTCGATGACCGCCTGCAAAGCCTGAGCGAAGGCATTCAGACGCTCGCCGTCAGCAAAGGCGAACTGCGTCTGTAACACATAGGGGTCGCCGATTTCGGCGGCCAGGTGGTGATAAAGAATACCTGCCTGCAACGGCGCCAGCGGGTAGATGTCCTGCACATTGGCCACGCCGCCCGGCACGGTTGCCACGACTTGATCGATCTGTGACTGAGTCAGGTCCGCCAGTGGCAGCAGCTCAGGCGTAATGCGTTGGCAATACTCGGTGATCAGGTTGGCTGGCACCACGATCTCGGTGCCACCGCCCACGGCTGCGGCCAGTGCTGCCAGCGTCGGCTGGCTGAACAGCACGCGTACATCGGCGCGAAGACCCAACTGGCGCATACGCCCGATCAGGCTCACCGCCAGCAACGAATGACCGCCGAGTTCGAAGAAGTGGTCGTGACGCCCGACCTGTGCGACGCCCAGCAGGTCTTGCCAGATAACCGCGATCTGCTCCTCGATTTCGCCTTGCGGCGCCTCGTAGCCACGGCTGATCAGCGCATCACCGTCCGGTGCGGGTAGCGCCTTGCGATCCAGCTTGCCGTTCGGCGTCAGTGGCATGGTATCGAGCAGTACGTAGATGGCCGGAACCATGTATTCAGGCAACTGTTGCTGCAGGTGACTGCGCAGGGTTTCGATATCGACAGCAGTGTGCCCGGCAGACCGTGTGTAGTAAGCCACCAGACGTTTGTCACCGGGTATGTCTTCGCGAGCGGTGACCACCGCTTCATGGACCGCCGGGTGTTTGGCCAGAGCTGCTTCGATTTCGCCGATCTCGATACGCAAGCCGCGGATCTTCACCTGGAAGTCATTACGGCCCAGGTATTCCAGCGCGCCGTTGGTAAGCCAGCGGCCCACGTCGCCGGTTTTGTACAGGCGGGCCTGCGGGTCGTTGGAAAACGGGTCGGCGATGAAACGCTCGGCACTCAGCTGCGGCTGGTTCAAGTAACCCCGCGCTACGCCGATGCCGCCAATGTGCAGCTCACCGGCCACGCCCAGCGGTTGCAGCTGGCCCAGGGCATCCAGTACGTGCATCTGAATGTTGGCAATCGGACGGCCGATGGGCACGCTTTCGCCCGGGTCTGTCGGGCGGCATTCCCAGGCAGTAACGTCGATGGCCGCTTCGGTCGGGCCATACAGGTTATGCAGTTCGACGCCCTTGAGGTGTTGCTCGAAGCGGCGCTGCAACGCACGAGGCAAGGCCTCGCCGCTGCACAGCACGCGGCGCAGTTGCGGGAAGTCGCGGGTTGAACGGTGCTCCAGAAATACATCGAGCATTGATGGCACAAAGTGCAGCAGGGTAATGCCCGCGTCACTCATGACCTGCGCCAGATAGTCGGGGTCCTGATGGCCACCGGGACGCGCCATGACCAGTTCGGCACCGGCCAGCAGCGGCAGGAAAAACTCCCAGACCGACACGTCGAAGCCGAACGGGGTCTTTTGCAGTACCCGATCATTGCTGTCCACGTGATAGGCGTCGCGCGCCCAGAGCAGGCGGTTGACCACGCCCAGGTGCTCGTTCATCACGCCTTTGGGCGTACCGGTGGAACCGGAAGTGTACAGCACATAGGCCAGATGATTCGGTTGCAGGCCCAGGGCCTTGGCATCCGTGTTGCCGCTCGGCTGCTTAGCCAGTTGCGCGAGGTCATCGCGGTTATCGAGCACCAGCACCGGAACGCTTAGGTCTGGCAGATCTGCAAGCAGATCGTTGCTGGTCAGCACCGCACGAGGGGCGCTGTCGCTGAGCATATAGGCCTGGCGAGCACTCGGCAGGTCCGGGTCAATCGGCACGTAGGCGCCACCGGCCTTGAGGATACCCAACAGCGCCACGACCATTTCCGCGCCGCGACGCAGGCTCACTGCGACCCGCGAGTCCGGTTCCACGCCCAGTTCGATCAGGCGATGGGCGAGCTGGTTGGCCTGTTGGTTGAGCTCGGCGTAAGTGAGCAGCGGTCCGCTGTCACCGCGCACGGCGCAGGCATCCGGACGCTGGTTGACCTGTTGCTCGATCAGTTGGTGAATCAGCACATCGCGAGGATAAGGATGGGCAGTGTCATTGAAGCCCGCCAGCAACAGCTCGCGCTCATCGTCCGGCAGCATCGGCAGGCTGTTCAGCGCGGCATGCGGGGTGTGTTCCAGCGCTTCCACCAGGCTGCGCAGTGCAACCTGCATGTACTCGCCAATGCGCTGGGCATTGATCTGCTGGATGGCCTGAATAGTGAGCATGAAGTCATCGCCCAGGTCATCGACGTTCAGGCACAACGGATAATTGGTGCGTTCCTCCATGCTCAGGGTCTGAATGCCCTGCCAGGCTGACAATGTGTCGGTCGATGCCGCACCGTTGTTGCTGTGGCGGTAGTTGAGCAAGGTGCTGAACAGTGGCAGCGAACTCGGCACGCCGCTGCAGCGCTGGGCCAGCGACAGCGAAGCATGCTCATGCCCCAATAGTGCCGAGAGGCGTTGGTGAGTGACCTTGACCGCCGCCAGAGCGCTCTGGCTGCCGACGCTGATGCGCAGCGGCAAGGTGTTGATGAACATGCCCAGCGCCCGGTCGGCACCGTTGCCGCCCTGCATCCTGCCCATCAGTACGGTGCCGAACACGACTTCTTCGCGCCC